>NZ_JBAPPI010000364.1:0-8716 GCF_049280035.1 Mycobacterium sp.
AGCGGCATGTACTCGGGACGATCAACCGCCGTCTCCAGCATCAGCCGGGACTCGGGTTCATCCGCCGCAGCGGCTGCCTCCGGCTCGGTCGCGACGACCGCCGCGCCGGGGGCAGTAGCCGGTGCGCTGCCCAACAGGTCGCGCACGCGGACCGCGTCGACGCGGTCCACGGTGGAATGGGCGCTACGGATCCGCCCGTCGAGTTCAGCCAGTGCGTCGAGCACCTGTTTGCTGGTCGTCCCGAGCACTCTGGCCAGCGAATGGACCCTTAGCCGGTCAGGCAGGTCCTCGTGCTGCGACGAGTCTTCTGGAAGCTCTGAGGATGGGCCACCGTCTATCACGTATTCTCCTCAAGCCCCCGGGCGCGTCCTTTGCGACGCGGCCACGCGAGGGCTTTGCTATGGGTCCGGGTCACTTCTCCCGAACTTGTGATGGTCTCGCCCCGAGCGGCCCTTTCGAACACACTCGGCGCCGGTTGTGAATGATGGCTGGACAGTCGGCGCCCGTATCGCGGTTCGCGGTGGTCGCGCTTGTCGAAGTCTTCATTCGGGCGTCGGAAGCCGGTCCGGCGACGTTCACCCGCTACTCAGTATCCCATACCGTCGGGGCGACTCGGACCGAGTGCACCGAACCCCGGTTAGAGCTTAAGAGAACCAGAGCGCGATCTCGCGCTCAGCCGACTCTGGTGAATCGGAGCCGTGCACCAGGTTGAACTGAGTTTCGAGACCGAAATCACCGCGGATGGTGCCGGGCGCAGCCTTCTCGACGGGGTCGGTCGCGCCGGCCAGTTGGCGCACAGCCGCGACCGCCCGCGGCCCCTCCACGATCGCCGCCACCAGGGGTCCCGACGTGATGAACTCCAGCAGGGAGCCGAAAAAAGGCTTGCCGTCGTGTTCGGCGTAATGCTGTCGGGCCAGCTTGTCATCGATAACGCGCATTTCCAGCGCCGCGACGGTCAGGCCTTTGCGCTCGATGCGGCCGATGATCTCGCCCACCAAGCGCCGCTCGACCCCGTCGGGCTTGATCAACAGCAGAGTCCGCTCGGTCATCCGCGCCACTCTCCTCATCGCTTTGTCCCCTTGCCGGCGCGCGGCTGGGGGTGCCCCCACTGCATTATCGCGTCGCGGGCGCGTGTCACGGCGGACAGCGTACCTGGCGATTGACGTCCTCCTCACGGCTGAAGCCGGGGGGATTCCAACCCGTATCAGGCCGCTGTGGGCCGGTACGGTTGGAGCAGTAATTCCTCGCGTTTTCCTGCTGGTTCCTGCGTCGACGACCGCGCCCGACCCGAGGGTTGAGGTCGGTCTTGACAGGCGGTGACCGCAAGCCCTGCGGCCAGGATGTTGCGTGCAGCGTTGACGTCCGCGTGCTCACGATATGAACACCTAGTGCACCGGAATACCGCTTGGCTCTCGCGGGATTTCGGGTCCAGGTGTCCACACGCTGAGCAGCGTTGCGACGTGTACGCCGCCGGCACCCTCACCACGGTGGTCCCGGTGTAGCGAGCCGCCGAGGCGAGTGCCGATGCGAACTGGTGCCATCCTTTGGCCAGGATGGCGCGGTTGAGTCCGGACTTCGCGCGCACGTTGCGTCCGGGTGCGGTGAGGGTTCCTTTCGCCGAGCGGGTCATCTGTCGAGTCTTGAGGTCTTCGAGCACTACAACCGCGTTGGCGGCCGCGATCTGATGGCTGGCCTGAGCGCAGAAGTCCCGGCGCCGGCGCCGCTCCCGGCTGCGGATCGAAGCGAGCTCGTCGCGCGTCTTCTCGCGGCCACGACTCGAGCGGGCACAGCGTGAAAGCCTGCGCTGCAACGCCATTACGCGGCGGCGCTCACCGCCGGTGAGGAATTGGCGGTCCATGAGCTGCCGATCGCTGCTGGCAATCGCGACGGCCACACCGCGATCGATCCCGACCGCAGCACCTGGAGCGGCATGCATCTCGGGGACCTGGGCGCCGTCGTCGACGAGAAACGCAACGAACCAGTGCCCACCGTCGCGGCTCACCGTCGCCGAGCGCACGACAGCGTCATCGAGCCCCCGCGACATCCGGAAACGAACCCATCCCAGCTTGGGTAACTTCACTCGAGCATGGCGCCGGTTGAGAGGCTCCACGCCGATCTGGCTGCTGTCGGGAAACCGAAACGACGTGCGCCAGCGCCGACTAGAGCGCCACCGCACACGAAATGTCCCTTGGGTCCGGCACGCTCGATCGAGGTCCATGAGCGTCTGCTGCAGCACATGCGATGGAGCAGCTTTCAACCACGGGTGCTCGACCTTGGCCTCGGCAAGCTCCCCGGCCTGAACAGGGTAGTTCACCCATGCTCCGCGCCGACGATAGGCCCGGCGTTGCTCCAAGCCGGTGTTCCACACCGCCCGGCACACACGCCCGAATTCCTCACACTGAGCCTCCTGTTCCGGTGTGAGGTCGAGGCGATACTTGCGGCCTGTCAGCACACCCCTGTATCTACCAGTGCCAACCGACACCGGACAAAACTTGACGCGCTAACCCCAACGATCAATCCAGGGGTCTGCGCGCTACCTTCACGAATCAGTCGCGGGGCGGCTGCTGGCCGGGCAACATGCCGCGTTGCTGGCGGCGCAGGACCTCGGCACGTAAGTAGGCGATCAGCGCCCACACGCCGGCGAAAAGCAGCCCAATCAATCCCACGCCCGGGTACACCAGAAAACCGGCGATCAGGACCAGCTGGACGGCAAGGTCCAGCCAGATGGCCCACGGCCGGCCCTGCAGCCCGGTGAGCAGCACCAGGATCACCGCCAAGCCGATCAAATACCCCAGTGCAACGGGGGTCAGACCGCCGCCGACCGCGCCGACCACCGGCAAAGCCAGCAGCACCACGATCGCCTCGAGGATCAGCGTGCCGGCCATCACGCCGCGGAAGCTCTTCCACGGATCGGGCGCGTCGGGCTGGATCACGCCGGATCCCGACCGAACAACGTACGTGCAGCCCCGGCGGTGACCACCGAGCCGGTGATGACAATGCCGGTCCCGGCGAACGCGTCCTCACCGACTTCCCCGCCTGCAAAGGCGTCGTCAACCAATGCGGTCGCGGTTTCGATTGCGGCAGGCAGGTTTTCGGCCGTGATCACCCGGTCGGGTCCGTACCACTGCTGCGCGGCCAGTGCCAGCGACTCGATGTCGAGAGCGCGCGGTGATCCGTTGTGGGTGACCACAATTCGATCAAGCACCGGCTCCAACGCGGCCAGGATGCCGCCGACGTCCTTGTCGGCCAGCACGCTGACCACCCCGACCAGGAACCGGAAATCGAACTCCTTACCCAGCGTCTGCGCCAGCGCCGCCGCACCCGCCGGGTTGTGCGCGGCGTCGATGAACACCGTCGGGGCGCTGCGCATGCGCTCCAACCGGCCCGGGCTGGTGGCGGCGGCGAATCCGGCCCGGACGGCATCGACATCGAGTTGACGCTGCGCGCCGGCACCGAAAAACGCCTCAACGGCGGCCAGTGCCAGCGCCGCGTTGTGGGCCTGATGTTCGCCGTGCAGCGGCAGATACACGTCGGAGTACACCCCGCCGAGGCCCTGCAGCTGCAGCACTTGGCCGCCGATGGCGACCTGACGGCCCAGCACCGCGAACTCAGAGTCTTCCCGGGCGACCGCGGCGTCGGCGCGCACGGTTTGCGCCAGCACCACCTCCATCGCCTCGGGTACCTGGCGGCCAATCACCGCCACGGTGTCGGGTGCACCTTCGTTAGCCTTGGTGATGATGCCGGCCTTCTCGCCGGCGATCCCGGCGATATCGCTACCGAGGTATTCGACGTGGTCGATGCTGATCGGGGTGATGACCGCGACCGGCGCGTTGACCACATTGGTGGCGTCCCAACGGCCGCCCAGACCCACCTCGATGACCGCGACCTCGATCGGCGCGTCAGCGAACGCCGCGAACGCCATTGCGGTGAGCACCTCGAACTTGCTCATCGCCGGGCCGCCGCCGTCCTGGGACTGCTGGTCGACCATCTGCACAAACGGCTCGATCTCGGAGTAGGTGGCCACGTACTGGGCCGGGCTGATCGGATATCCGTCGATCGCGATCCGCTCGACCGCCGACTGCAGGTGCGGGCTGGTGGTCCGCCCGGTGCGCCGCTGCAACGCGGTCAGCAGCGCGTCGACCATCCGCGCCACCGAGGTTTTGCCATTGGTGCCGGCGATATGAATCGACGGGTAGCCGCGTTGGGGTGAGCCGAGCAGGTCCATCAGCGCAGTGATGCGGGTAAGGCTCGGCTCGATCTTGGTTTCCGGCCAGCGCTGGTCGAGCAAATGCTCGACCTGCAGTAAGGCCGCGATCTCGTCTGGGGCCGGAACCACGCCGGTGGATCCGGGATCGGGTGGCTCCAGGCTCACTGCAGTCCGGCCAACCTGGCCGTTATCCGGTCGGTTTCCTCGCGGGCCACGCGTTGACGCTCTCGTTGCTTGTCGACGACAGCGGCCGGCGCCTTGGCCATGAAGTCGGCATTGCCCAATTTCGCGGTGGTGGAGGCCAGTTCCTTTTGTGCTGCGGCCAAGTCTTTTTCGAGGCGGCGACGCTCGGCCTCCACGTCGATGGTGCTCGAGGTGTCAAGTTCGACGACGACGATACCCCCGCCCAGTCCGACCTCGAGCGACGCTGACGGGCTGAATTCCGGGCCTGGCTCGGTGAGCCATGCCAGCGAGGTGACCGAGCCGATCTGGGTGCTCAGGTCGGCGGTGTCGATACCCGATAGCCGGGCGGGCACTTTCTGCCGATCCGCCAAACCCTGGTCGCTGCGGAAGCGACGGATCTCGGTGACAAGCTTCTGCATATCCGTGATCCGTTGCGCAGCAACCTTATCCAGGCCGATACCGGACGGCTTCGGCCATTCGGCTATCACCAGAGACTCTTGGCCAGTCAACGCCTGCCACAGCGCCTCGGTGATGAACGGGATTACCGGATGCAATAACCGCAGCATAGTGTCCAGCACGGCGGCCAGCACCGCGGTGGTGTGGGTGAGACCGTCGGCCAGTTGCGTCTTGGCCAGTTCGACATACCAGTCGCAGAATTCATCCCAGGTGAAGTGGTAGAGGGCCTCGCAAGCGCGGCTGAATTCGTATCCGTCGAGTGTCGAATCAACTTCGGCCCGAACTTCTTCCAGCCGTCCCAGGATCCAGCGGTCAGCGTCGGTCAATTCGGCCAGCTCAGGCAGCGGGGCCAGGCGGGCACCGTTTAGCAACGCGAACCGGGTGGCGTTGAACAGCTTGGTGCCGAAGTTGCGCGACGCCCGGACGTGATCCTCGCCGACCGCGAGATCGCCGCCGGGACTGGCGCCGCGGACCAGCGTGAACCGCAAGGCGTCGGCGCCGTAGATGTCCAGCCAGTCCAGCGGATCAATGACATTGCCCTTGGACTTGCTCATCTTTCGGCCGGACTCGTCGCGGATCAGGCCGTGCAGGAAGACGTCGGTAAACGGCACCTGCGGACCCCGACTGCCGTCCTGAGTGATGGCGTCGTCTCCGCCGACGAAGGTGCCGAACATCATCATCCTGGCCACCCAGAAGAACAGGATGTCGTAACCTGTCACCAAAACGCTTGTCGGATAGAACTTTTTCAGCTCCGGGGTTTTCGACGGCCAGCCCAGAGTAGAGAACGGCCACAGCGCCGACGAGAACCAGGTGTCCAGGACGTCGGGGTCTTGCTCCCAGCCGTCGGGCGGCGTCTCGTCTGGGCCAACGCACATCTGCTCACCGTCAGGGCCGTACCAGATCGGGATCCGGTGGCCCCACCACAGCTGCCGCGAAATGCACCAATCGTGCATTTCGTCGACCCAGGCGAACCAGCGCGGCTCCAGGCTCGGTGGGTGAATCACGGTGTCGCCGTTGCGAACTGCATCGCCGGCGGCCTTGGCCAGCGATTCCACTCGAACCCACCACTGCAGCGACAGCCGCGGTTCGATCGGCTCCCCGCTGCGCTCGGAATGCGCGACGCTGTGCAGGTAGGGGCGCTTCTCCTCGACGATTCTGCCCTGCGCTGCAAGCGCTTCGCGCACCGCGACGCGGGCGTCGAAGCGATCCAACCCGTCGAATTGCGTTCCGGTGTCGGCGATCCTGCCCTTAGTATCCATGATCGAGGGCATCGGCAGCTGGTGTCGTAGTCCGATTTCGAAGTCATTCGGGTCGTGGGCAGGCGTGACTTTGACTGCGCCGGTGCCGAATTCAGGGTCGACATGATCGTCGGCTACGATGATGAGCTGTCGGTCCAGGAACGGGTGTGGCAGCGTTGTGCCGACCAGCTTTCGGTAGCGTTCGTCATCGGGATGGACCGCGATCGCGGTGTCGCCCAGCATTGTCTCCACCCGGGTGGTGGCCACCACGATGTGCGGCTCGGAATCGTCGAGCGAGCCGTACCGGAACGACACCAGTTCGCCTTCGACGTCCTCGTATCGGACCTCGAGATCCGAGATCGCCGTTTCCAACACCGGCGACCAGTTCACCAGCCGCTCGGCTTGATAGATCAGACCGGCGTCATAGAGCCGCTTGAAAATCGTGCGCACCGCTCGCGACAGTCCGTCGTCCATGGTGAAGCGCTCGCGGCCCCAGTCCACCCCGTCGCCCAGCCGGCGCATCTGACCACCGATGGCACCGCCAGACTCGCGCTTCCAATCCCAGACCTTGTCGACGAACAGCTCGCGGCCAAAGTCCTCTTTGGTCTTCCCGTCCAGCGCGAGCTGCTGCTCCACGACGCTCTGGGTCGCGATACCCGCGTGATCCATCCCCGGCTGCCACAGCACTTCATAACCTTGCATGCGCTTGCGACGGGTCAGCGCATCCATCATGGTGTGCTCAAGCGCATGCCCCATGTGCAGGCTGCCGGTCACGTTCGGCGGCGGCAGCACGATCGAGTACGCGGGTTTTGCGCTGGTCGGGTCCGCGGCGAAGTAGCCCGCGTCGAGCCAACGTTGATAGATCGCGCTTTCGGCCGCGCCCGGATCCCACGCCTTGGGCAGGGCATCAGCCCGCCCGTTGGCGGTGGGGTCGGGGCTAGCGGTCACCCGTCAATTCTAGAAAGCGCCGAGGTCGGCAACGAACACCGCCCGGATGCGGTGGATGTTCTGCGGTTATTTCTTACCGCCGAGCAACCCGCCGAGGATGTCGCCCGCCTTGGAACCCAACGCATTGCCCAGCACGCTGCCCAGCGACTTGTTGCCGCCCATCCCCCCAAGGATGCTGCCCAACACGTCGTTGAGCGCCCCTCCGCCGGCCGCCTCCTTGGCAGGAGCTCCGCCCTTTCCGGTGAGTTGCTTTCCGACATAGGCCAGCACGATCGGCGCCAAGATCGGCAACAGCTGCTTGAGCAGATCGCTGTTGCCTCCGCCGCCGCCCGCCAGCGCGTTGGCGACCTGGGCGACATCATTGCCGCCGAAGATCTTTGCGATCGCTTGCTGACCGTCCTTCTCGTCGACCTGGTCGACGCTCACGCCGCCGTCGAGCAGGCCGCTGGCCGCATGGCTGTCAGCCGCGGACTCGATTTTGCTGGCGTGATCGGGGTCCTGCGCATTTTCATGCAGTCCGCCGACCAGCACCGGAACCAACAGCTGAACTGCTTTGTTGACTTCACCCTCATCGACGCCGATTTTGGTTGCGATTTCACTCGTTGGGATCTGAGCGAGAAGATCATCAAGGCCAGACATGAACCGTCCACCTAACGTTACTGGGATGGTGTGGTAATTCGATCTTGACACTAGTCGGAGCCGGAGCCGTCCGATAGCGGTTCGTTGGACCAGATTTAATTAGCGGGGCGCCAACTTCGCGGTTTCCACCGACACCCCCACGGACGAGAGCCGCGCCAGGAGCGCGTCACCCATCGCGGCAGCCGGGGTGAGCACACCGCGTAGCTCCGAGAGCTCATCGCGATCGATCGCCAGTGCCAGACCGCTTTCGCCCAACAGCACCGCGGTGGCCTTGTATCCAGGGTCTCCGCGTTGGGCGATGGTGGCGACATACCGGGTACCGGAGGTCGTCGTGGTGTACGTCTCCGCCTTGTAAAAGCCGCGCTCGCGAACGGCTTCACTGGGACCGGTGCCGGGTTTGGGTAACACACGCTCCACCAGTCTCCGCGGCAGCAGCCGGAAATAGCGGCTGCCCAACCCTGACACCGCGTTGCCGATCCCATTGACGACGCCTGACGCCACCGGTGCCACGGCGGATGAGCCCACACTCATGTGTTCGCTGTACCGGAACCGCCTGCCGTACGCCCAGTCCTGTAATGCGTTGCTGCGTCGAACAATTCGGGTATTGGCCGGCGCCATTATGAATCCAGCCGTCCACAAACCGGTCAGCTCCGGCGCGATCTGGCGGCCACGGCGCCATCGCAGGTCGGGTTGCGCACCCAGTTCGGGTTCTGCGCCGCGGTCGGGGCTCAGCGTGTAGGGATCGGCGAATTGGCGGCGCACGTCGGCATCCCTGGACACCGAATCCAGCACTTCCACCATCGAGGCCAAAGTGCCGCCGGAGAACCCGCCGGAGAACTTGCGGACCACGAAGTCGGTGCCGACAAGCTCGCCGGCGCCGTCTTCGCGTGCCCGCCGGTAAAGCGCATACACCGTGAGATCCGAAGGGATTGAATCGAATCCGCACGCGTGCACGATGCGTGCGCCGGTGTCGATCGCCTGCTTGTGGTACAGATCGATGCTGTCGCGAACGAACGGCGGCTCGCCGGTCAGGTCGGCGTAGTCG
>NZ_JBAPPI010000365.1:0-18076 GCF_049280035.1 Mycobacterium sp.
GCCGAACCATCAGGCCGTTCGGTGACGATGCAGGCCGGGACGGCCTGAGGAGGAGCCGAACCATCAGGCCTAGTCGGACCCCAGCGCTGCCAACATCCGTTTGAACTCCCGCTGCTCGGCTGCGGACAGCTTGGCGAGAACACGGGCGTCGGCCTCCCGCACGACAGCTTCAGCACGCTTCAACAGCGCCCGGCCTGTTCCGGTCAGTGAGGCCGGCAGCGCGCGACCCGACGCCACCGACGCCGGCCTGCTCACCACTTGGGCGTTTTCCAATCTGTGCAACACCGTGTTCATCGCCTGCGGTGAGACATTGCCCTCCCGGGACAGTTCGGCACTGGACATCCCCGGACTCATGGAAAGCATTCGCATGCAGACGAATTCGGGCAGCGTCAGACCGAGCGGGCTCAGTACCGCGGCCACTTCGGGTCGCAGCGTGGCGACCACCTGATAGAGCAGGTATCCGAGTGGCGCGTCCTGTGCGTTGCTCATGTCAACCATCTTGACATATATCAGCTAGCTTGATATACCTCGGTTATGACTGAAGTGGAAAAGTTCGATTTCGATTTCGATCCGGCCTACCGCGGCGAGGCTGCCCAGTTCGGGACAGGCGTCCGGCCGCCGTGGAGTCTCGGTGAGCCGCAACCGGAGCTGGCGGCGCTGATAGACCAGGGCAAAATCAAGGGTGACGTGCTCGACGCCGGCTGCGGCGAGGCGGCGCTGTCGATGCACCTGGCGGCGTTGGGGCACAACACCGTCGGGCTGGATGCCTCGCCCAGCGCCATCGAATTGGCCAAGGCCGAGGCGGCCAAGCGTGGGTTGACCAGGGCCTCGTTCGAGGTGGCCGACATCACTGACTTCGATAGCTGGCCGACCGGTTCCGAAGGGCGATTCGACACGATCGTGGACAGCACGCTGTTCCATTCGATGCCGGTCGAGCTGCGCGACGGCTACCAGCGGTCGATTGCTCGCGCGGCCGCGCCAGGCGCGTCCTACTTCGTGCTGGTCTTCGACCGGGCGGGAATGCCCGACAGCCCGGCCAACCCGGTTACCGAAGACGAGTTGCGCGATGTGGTGTCGCAGTACTGGGTCATCGATGAGATCCGGCCGGCCCGGATTCACGCCAATTTCCCTGACGGCACCCCCGCCGAGTTCCCCGTCGTGGACCTGCGCGACGAGGACAACGGACGTAAGTCCGTGCCGGCCTGGCTGCTGTCGGCGCATCTGGCCTGATCGGCAACCGAGCCGCGAAAGTCGTTACAGCCGACGGAGTTGGCTGAACTCCTCCAGGTGCGCACACACCTCGAGTGGCCCCGCGTAGATCGCGGCGGCGCCTGCGTGTTCCAGGGCCTCCCGCCCGATCCCGCCGCTGAGTACCGCTGCGGTGGGCACACCGGCGCGTCGGCCCGCCTGCACATCCCAGACGGTGTCGCCGAGCATGACCGCTTCCGCTGGGGCAGCCTCGATGCGTTCTAGCGCGCTGGCGACGATGTCCGGATGCGGTTTCGCTCGCTTCGCGTCGGCCGCCGACGTCACCGCGCAGATCAGGTCTTCGGCGTCGAGCACATCGCGCAACACGGAGAGTTCCTCCTCTCCGGCCGAGGTGGCGAGCACCGCTCGCCATCCCAGTTCTGCGATCGCCTCGAGCAACTCCCGCGCGCCGGGAAGAGGGCGCAGCGCCGGGACGGAGTCGACGAAGTAGCGGGTGTGCAGCTTTTTGACATGCGCGCCGTGCATGTCGGCCAGTTCATCGCCGAGCAGCACGCGGACGAGTTCGTCACCGGACCGGCCGATCAGCCCGAGGATCCGCCAACACGGCACTTCCTTTCCGACGTCGAGGAACGCACGGTGCCATGCCACCACGTGGTGGAAGTTGGAGTCGACCAACGTGCCGTCGATATCGAACAGGACGGCAGGTTTGCCGGCAGTAGCGAAACCCTGCGGGGTTTCGACCTGAGTGGGATGCGCCATCGGAAAAAGGCCTTTCGGTTGAACTGGGGCACGCGGTGGGTACCCCGCAAACGACCAAATAACGCAGCGGCCCAGGATCGAGAGAGTTGCCATGCCGAAGACAACAAAGAGCGGTAAGCCCAAGCAAAGCGAGTTGCCCAGCACGCTGCAACGATCCGATGCCAAAGCGCAGCGCACGTTCGCGGAGGCGCATGACGCGGCCGCCCAACAGTACGGCAGCGAGGAACGCGCTCACCGAGTCGCCTACTCGGCGCTCAAGCATAGCTATGAAAAAGTCGGCGACCATTGGGAACCCAAGCAGCGAAAGGGTCCGTCGGACAAGCGCGCCGAGCGCGGGGGCTTGCACAACCCACTCCCGTCGGCCGAAGGCGTCGACGCCAATGCCAGCAAGCGACATCTGCTCGACATTGCCCGGCGGCTCGACGTGCGCGGCAGGTCGACGATGGACAAATCGGAGTTGGTCGACGCGATCATGAAGCGCAATCGTCAGGTCCGGGGCCGCTGAGCTTTCACAGTTCACGCCTCACGGTGCGAGCTGGACGTGGCCCCGCGGCGGAGGCTCGGAAGGAGGCGGCTCCGATTGTGGTGGGGGTCCCTCCTGTTGTGGTGCGGGTGCTTCGGGTTGTGGGGCGGGTGCTTCGGGTTGTGGTGGCGGTGCCACCGGCTGTCGTGGGGGGGAGAGCGGCTGTTCTGCTTGAGGCGGCGGTGCCGCGACAGGCGGCGGTGCCGCGACAGGCGGCGCGACCGGCTTTACCGTCGGTGCCGGGACCTGTGGCGGCTCAGGCGTAACAATTTCCCCCACGGGGGCTGGCCTGATCAGTGCGGTGAGCACCGTGCCGTGTGCGCCCGATTCCGCCCGCTCCGATCGCAGCCACGTCGTCACTGGCAACTGTGCCGCGCCCACCATGCTCGAGGCGGTGCTTATCAAGGCGGTGATCACCGCACACTCGGCACATATTCGCCGCCGACGCGTAGCCCGCGTAGCCATCGTCTTCGACGGCGCTATGCCGATATGTCCCGATGCGGTCATACGCCGGTATGGCCGTCGCGCCATGCCGCTAACCTGCGGGTTTGCGCGAAAGCCCAGTGGTGATTCACGGTTACAACCAGTTACGATATCCATCATTGCAGGCGCTAGACGCGTCCACTGTTACCGCTTGGTGTCGATTCATTTAGATGTCGAACAGGTGGCACCGAAGAAATGGAAATCCCGCCGTGCGCATCGGCATTACCAGCCTCGCAGCCGCTCTGGTTGGCGTCTCGGTGGTGCTGACCGGCGCAATTGTTTGCGCCGGCGCGGCAGGCGCCGACCCAAGCCAGCAGGATCAGTTTCTGGCGCTGCTCCAACAAGAGCAGATTCCCGCCATCGATAACGTGCCGGGGCTCATCGCCCGAGCCCATGAAATTTGTGGCCGCCTCGACGGCGGCGACGCGGTTGAGACCGTCGTCAACGATCAGATGAACAGTGCGTACGCGGACAATCCGGTTTTGCACCTATATCCCGCTCGCGTGAGAAGAACCGCGGTCAGATTCATCACCGCATCAGTGGACGTCTACTGCCCAAGCCATCAAGGCGAGCTTCCCCCAGCAACCTGAGGCGCGATCGCGCCGCAGAAGATTCCCAGGCGAATGTCTGTCAATCGTTTGTGCAATCTCTGCTGGGGTACCCCGCCCCGGGATGGGCAGGAGGAGAGGCGCGATGTCAGCCAACGACTCAGATGCAAAGCAGGAGCAGCTCGAGGGGTACCGGGTCGAGCGCGCAACCGGATACCGGACGACGCAGCAAATTGTCGACCTCTCCGCATCGTCGTTGACGCGGGGAGGCCGCATTTTCGGATCCGCTTCGTGCGGAACGAGATTGGAGCCAACATGAGTTCTACCGACCACAGATCTGCGAATGTGCGCGAGCAGGCGCACCGACAGGCCGATCAGGCGCGGGCCGCGATGGAAGACAAGCGCGAGGGCCAAGAGGGCGGCCTCAGCGGCTGGGTGGCCGAGCGTGCCGGTGAATGGGACCTCAGCGGCTTCGATGAGACCACCTTGCAGCGGCAGAAGTTCTTCTGGAACCTGCTGGTGGATTACTGGTTTCGGATGGAGATCGACGGCTGGGAAAACATCGGCGATCCGCCGGCCTTGCTGGTCGGCATTCACTCCGGGGCCCCGTTTGTCTGGGATGCCTGGACAGTGGGCTTGCAATGGTGGCGGCGGTTCGGCCAGGAGCGTCCACTGCACGGCACGGCCCACGATGCGTTGATGGCCATTCCGGGGTTCGGTCGGTACTTCCGCGCGATGGGCGTGTTACCCGCGGCCCCGGATGCCATCGCGACCGCGCTGGCCGAAGGTCGTGATGTAGCGCTGTGGCCCGGCGGTGAGGTGGACTCGCTGCGGCCGTGGTCTGAGCGCGACCAGGCAAATTTGGCCGGGCGAAAAGGGTTCGTGAAGATGGCGATTCGCGCCGGTGTTCCGATCGTGCCGATCGCTACCGTGGGAGGTGCCGACGCCATGCCGGTGCTGATTCGCGGTGATCGGCTTTCACGGATCCTGCGATTGGACCGGCTGTTGCGGCTCAAGGTGTTTCCGCTCGCCATCTCGCTGCCCTGGGGAATCGCCCCTGCCGCGCTCCCGCAATTTCCGTTGCCGGCCAAGATCAGGACTCGCTTCATGCCCGCAGTCGAGCTCGATCACGACCCAGCGCGCGCCGACGATGACGAGTACCTTGACCGCAAGTATCACGAAGTTCAGGACAGCATTCAGCGCGGTATGGACGCGCTGGCCCGCAAGCGGGCGTTGCCACTGTTCGGTTAAAGCCTTACAAACGACGGGCCCGGTCCGTTTCGGACCGGGCCTCGGCGTCTACCTGTCTACTTTTGGTGGGCCTGCTCGCGCTTTTCGGCGGCCGCGGCACCGCCACGAGCGGCTTCGGCTTCCGCTTCCTTCTTGGCGGCGTCACGCTGCGCCTGCGCCTTGTCTTGCTGGGCCTCGCCCTCATGCTCGAGGTCTTGGTTACCGACGACGCTGCCGACGGCTTCCTTGGCTAGGCCTTTCGCGCCCTCTACGACGCCCTTCACAGCTTCCTGCGGCCCACTCTTCTTGTCGTCCGACATAGAGTCCCCTCTTCATTGGCTCAATTCAAGCTAACTTGCTCGCGCACCGGCCGTTGGCTGGACCGGCTTCCGGCGCGGCCAAAAGCGCTTCTGGTTGTGGCTCTTCGCGCTTGGCCATTTCGCGCCGCGTGTGGGGGATTCCCATGGGGCGGGGTGCCCAAACCCCTGCATGCGCCGGCCCGCCTGCCACTCGGGGGTTTTCAGTGCAGGTAGGACCGCTGAAATCGGTTTCTGTGACGCCGAACACGGCCTCGCAGACGACGGATTTGCCCACTAACGGAATGTTGTTGTGAGCGCGCAATTACCGCCCACGCCGTTGCGAGACAACTTGCACAATCCGGTTGACTCTCGGGACGCGCAGCCTGGCCATGAGGCAGGATGGACCCTGCTGTTTGGGCATAGGCGTCCTGGGCGAAGGCGGGATGGCGCCCTCCCATGCGAGGAGTCTGATGACGGAGCAGGAGCCGACGAGCACCAACGGCGCCGACGCATTTCCACCGGACGACCCGAATCGGCCTAAGTACGCGCGAGTGCTGCTCAAACTCGGCGGCGAGATGTTTGGCGGCGGGCAGGTCGGACTAGATCCCGATGTGGTGGCACAAGTGGCCCGGCAGATCGCCGAGGTGGTCCGCACCGGTGTCCAGGTCGCTGTCGTCATCGGCGGCGGCAATTTCTTCCGTGGTGCACAACTTCAGCAACGCGGCATGGAGCGCACCCGCTCAGACTATATGGGGATGCTCGGCACTGTCATGAATAGCCTTGCGTTGCAAGACTTTCTAGAAAAAGAGGGCATCGTCACCCGGGTCCAGACCGCAATCACGATGGGCCAGGTCGCCGAGCCTTACATTCCCTTGCGGGCGCGGCGCCATTTGGAAAAAGGACGTGTGGTGATTTTCGGCGCGGGCATGGGGCTGCCGTATTTCTCGACCGACACCACAGCCGCACAGCGGGCGTTGGAGATTGGCGCCGATGTGGTCTTGATGGCCAAGGCGGTTGACGGCGTCTTCACCGAGGATCCGCGAGTGAATCCCCGGGCCGAGCTGCTCACCGCGA
Organism: Mycobacterium sp.; assembly: GCF_049280035.1. Lineage (GTDB taxonomy): Bacteria > Actinomycetota > Actinomycetes > Mycobacteriales > Mycobacteriaceae > Mycobacterium. The sequence goes on from NZ_JBAPPI010000365.1 coordinate 6,126, forward strand.
TTACGCACCGGGAAGTCATCGACCGAGGCCTGCGGGTGGCCGACGCCACCGCCTTTAGTTTGTGCATGGACAATGGCATGCCGATCCTGGTGTTCAATCTGCTTACCGATGGCAATATCGCTCGTGCGGTTGCAGGTGAGAAGATCGGAACGCTGGTCAGCACCTGACGGGAGAAGCGGCGCAGACATGCGCGCCGCCGACGATGCAGAGCGCAGCAATGAGGAGGAGCGGCGCAGACATGATTGACGAGACCCTCTTCGACGCTGAAGAGAAGATGGAGAAAGCGGTGTCGGTGAGCCGTGACGACCTGTCGACCATCCGGACCGGCCGTGCCAACCCGGGCATGTTCTCCCGCATCGCTATCGACTATTACGGTGCGACGACCCCGATTACCCAGTTGGCCAGCATCAATGTGCCCGAAGCGCGCCTAGTCGTCATCAAGCCGTACGAGGCGAGCCAGCTCGGGGCCATCGAGACGGCGATTCGCAACTCAGACCTGGGCTTGAATCCGACCAACGACGGCACGCTGATCCGGGTCGCGGTGCCCCAGCTGACCGAGGAACGGCGCCGCGAACTCGTCAAGCAAGCCAAGTCCAAGGGCGAAGAAGCCAGGGTCTCGGTCCGCAACATCCGCCGCAAGGCGATGGAGGAATTGCATCGCATCCGCAAGGAGGGCGAGGCGGGCGAGGACGAGGTCGCGCGCGCTGAGAAGGACCTGGACAAGACCACGCATCAGTACGTGACCCAGATCGATGAGCTGGTCAAGCACAAAGAAGGCGAGCTGCTGGAGGTCTAACGGGCCTCAGCAAACGACGGCCGTGGAAGAAACGGATACCGGCGCAGACACCCCTGCCGAGGGGGCGGTGCAGCAGCCCTCGGATAGCTCAGAAAGCCCGGAAAGGGAGCGGAAGAAGCCGAAGAAGTCTCGGGCTGGCCGAAACCTCCCGGCTGCGATCGCCGTCGGCGCGGCGATCGGGCTGACGATCGTCGCGATCTTGATATTCGACCGATACCTGTGGGTCCCATTGGTCGCCGCCGCGATTGCCATGGCCTCCTATGAGGTGGTGCGGCGGCTGCGCGAGGCCGGCCACGTCATACCGGTCATTCCGCTTCTGATCGGCGGCCAGGCCACGGTCTGGCTGACGTGGCCGTTTCATGCAGTCGGTGCGCTCGCCGGCTTCGGCGCCACGGCCGTGGTGTGCATGTTCTGGCGGTTGGCGCTCACCGGCACGTCCGCGTCCCACGGGCCCACCGACGCCGATTCATCGTCGACGAACTTCCTGAGGGATGTGGCGGCCACGGTCTTCTTGGCCGCCTGGGTGCCGTTGTTCGCGTCGTTCAGCGTGCTGCTGGTCTATCCGCACGACGGATCGGGTCGGGTGTTCTGCTTGATGATCGGCGTGGTGTTTTCGGACTCCGGCGGTTATGCCGTCGGTGTGCTCTTCGGTAAGCACCCGATGGTTCCGGCGATCAGCCCGAATAAATCCTGGGAGGGACTGGCCGGTTCGCTGTTGTTCGGGGTCACCGCGACCGCGCTGACGGCGATCCTGCTGGCGCACAAACCAATCTGGGTCGGGGTGCTGCTGGGCTTCACGCTGGTGGCCACTGCCACCCTCGGCGACTTGGTGGAATCGCAAATCAAGCGTGACCTGGGGATCAAGGACATGGGCCGGATTCTGCCCGGCCACGGCGGCCTGATGGACCGACTAGATGGAGCCTTGCCATCGGCGGTCGCGACCTGGATCGTCTTGACACTGGTGCCCTGACCGCCGCTGCGGGTCCGGCGAGGACCGATACTGGTCTGGGATGAAGCAAGAGTTGGTATTCGAGGCACCGCGCCGGGGGCTGCCGCCGCGGCATCTGGCCGACCTCGACGACGGCGAGCGCGTCGACGCCGTCGCGGCACTGGGCCTGCCGCCGTTTCGCGCCAAACAACTCGCCAACCAGTACTACGGTCGGCTGATCGCCGACCCGCAGCAGATGACCGACCTGCCGGCTGCCGTTCGCGGTCAGGTGGCCGAGGCTCTGTTCCCGAACCTGCTGACTGCCACCCGGGAAATCGCTTGCGACGCAGGCGAAACCCGCAAGACGCTGTGGCGCGCGGCTGACGGCAGCACCTTCGAGTCGGTGCTGATGCGTTACCCGCAGCGCAACACGGTCTGCATTTCGTCGCAGGCCGGCTGCGGCATGGCGTGCCCGTTTTGCGCCACCGGCCAGGGCGGTCTGACCCGAAACTTGTCGACCGCCGAGATCGTGGAACAAGTACGTGCGGCGGCCGCGGCACTGCGTGACGACTGGGGAGACCGGTTGTCGAATGTGGTGTTCATGGGGATGGGGGAGCCGCTGGCCAACTACGCCAGGGTGCTGGCGGCGGTTCGTCGTATCACAGAGGATTTCGGGATTTCGGCCCGATCGGTGACGGTGTCGACGGTCGGGCTGGCCCCGGCGATCCGCAAACTTGCCGACGAGCGGCTTTCGGTGACGTTGGCGCTGTCGCTACACGCCCCTGACGACGAGCTACGCGACACGTTGGTGCCGGTCAACAACCGGTGGAAGATCGGCGAAGCGCTAGATGCCGCCCGCTATTACGCCGACGTGACCGGTCGGCGAGTTTCGGTGGAATACGCGCTGATTCGCGATGTCAACGACCAACCGTGGCGCGCAGACCTGTTGGGCAAACGACTGCATCGCGCATTGGGCCCGCTGGTGCACGTGAACCTCATCCCGCTGAACCCGACACCCGGCAGTGACTGGGACGCCAGCCCGAAGCCCGCACAGCGCGAGTTCGTCCGGCGCATCCGTGCCGCCGGCGTGCCCTGCACGGTGCGGGACACCCGCGGTCGCGAGATCGCCGCCGCTTGCGGCCAGCTCGCCGCCAACGGCTGAGCGCACCCTCGTGAACCGGACGAGGGGTGAGCAACGTCTCCACTGTGTAGGTCAGCAAAGGAGACGAGAATATGAGAGTGCAACGCCTGCTTGGGAGGTTGGCGCTCGGCGTAGCCGTTGCCGCCTTGGTTTTTGGGCTGAGCGGTGCGCCGCGGGCGCTCGCAGCCGACGATCGTTTGCAGTTCAGCGCAACCACACTCAGCGGTGCGCCCTTCAACGCCGCAGGTTTGCAGGGAAAGCGCTCTGTGCTGTGGTTCTGGACTCCGTGGTGCCCATTCTGCAACGCGGAAGCTCCCGGCCTAAGCCAAGTGGCCGCCGCTAATCCGGGGGTCACCTTCGTGGGCGTCGCGGCTCACTCTGACGTTGGGGCGATGCAGAACTTCGTCTCGAAGTACCACCTGAACTTCACCAATCTCAATGACGCCGATGGCTCGATCTGGGCCCGCTACAACGTGCCCTGGCAGCCGGCGTGGGTGTTCTACAACTCCGATGGGACGTCCGCGTTTGTGAACAACCCCACCGCGGCGATGTCGCAGTCGGAGTTGTCCGATCGGGTCACGGCGCTGAAGTAGCTGATGTGGACCAACGCCTAATCAGCTTGGCGTTTGCCGCCGGATTGGTCGCGGCGCTGAATCCGTGCGGGTTTGCCATGCTGCCCGCCTACCTCGTTCTGGTGGTACGCGGGGAGGGCGCCAGTGACCGCACGTCGATGGGATTGGCCGCGGTCGGCCGGGCCTTGGCGGCCACCGGCGGAATGGGCCTGGGGTTTTTGACGGTGTTCGGGCTGTTCGGAGCGCTCACCATATCGGCGGGCGCCACCGTGCAGCGGTATTCGCCGTACGCGGTCGTGGCGATCGGCATTGTGCTTGTCGCCCTGGGAATTTGGCTTCTCTTAGGTCGGGAGCTGACGCTGTTGACCCCCCGGTCGTCAGGCAGGCGAGGGACTCCGACTGCTCGGCTCGGGTCCATGTATGGCTACGGCGTGAGCTATGCGATCACCTCGCTGTCATGCACGGTCGGCCCGTTCCTGGCGGTCACCGCCGCCGGCTTGCGCCGCGGCTCGCTGATCGGGAGCGCGTCGATCTATCTCGCCTATATCGCGGGCCTCACCCTGGTCATCGGGGTGCTGGCCGTTGCCGCCGCGATCGCGAGTTCGGCGGTGGTGAATCGGCTGCGGCGAATCTTGCCGTACGTCAATCGGATCAGCGGCGCGCTGCTGGTCCTCGTTGGGCTGTACGTGGGCTATTACGCCCTCTACGAGATAAGGCTGCACAGCGCCAACGGATTCGAGCCCGACGCGTTCCTCGTAGCGACCGGCCGCGTACAAGGCGCGGTCGCCGGCTGGGTGCACCAGCATGGCGCATGGCCGTGGATCCTGGCGTTCGCAGTGGTGGTGGCCTGTGCCGTCGTCGGCGCCTTCTACCGACGCGCGTCGCGTAGCTGACGCACCAAGGTGATGCTTGCAGTGACGTCAAAATGATGTCACCATGACACCATGGATTTGCAGCCGTACGTAGACGCGGTACGCCACGAGTTGAATCTGGCCGCCACCGCCGGCGGCGCCGAGGCCCAGGCCCTGGCCGATCGGCTCAGCGCGCCACTGGAGTCGGCGATCCGGCTGGCCCTGCTGGAAGCGCTCTCGGCCGGCGCCGAAGAGATCACCAGCGAGCTGGCCCCGCGTTCGGTGGAGGTCAGGCTGCGTGGCCGCGATCCCGAATTCGTCGTCAGCGCTCCGCTCGACGAGCCGTCGGCTCAGCAGCCCTTCGACGTCGCGTTCGGCGACGAGGACAGCGGCACCTGGCGCATCACCCTGCGGCTCCCCGAAGGTTTGCGAGCCGCGGTCGAAGCTGCGACGCGGCGCGACGGGTCGTCGCTGAACGCCTGGCTGGTCCGTGCTGTCGCGGCCGCCGTCCATTCCCACGCCGGCCGGGCGACGGCCGGCAGCGCCCGGCAAGTAACCGGCTGGGTGCGTTGACACCCCCATCGAAGGAGAAACCAATGCCCACCTTTGACACCCCTGAGCCCATCGTGGTGCGCGTTGACGCCGCGGCCGGTTCCGTCCGGCTCGTCGCGACCGACCGGGACGACACCGTCGTGCAGGTGCGGCCCCACGACGAGTCCCGCGCTGCCGATGTCCGAGCGGCCGAGCAGACCCGGGTCGAGTGCGACAACGGCAAGCTGACGGTGTCTGCGGCGCGGCGCGGCTTCGGGGTGTTCGGCGGTGGCGCCGTCGACATCGACATCGCGCTGCCGTCGCGGTCCCGGTTGAAAGCGTCGGTGGCTTCGGCCGGTGTGCACGCGGAGGGCGGATTCGCCGACTGTCGGATTTCGTCGGCCAGCGGCAACGTCGACATCGACGTCGTCGAAGGAAACCTCAAGGTGGCCACCGCTTCCGGCTCGATCACCGTTCAAGCCGTCGCCGGAAACGGGTCGATCGCCGCCGCCTCCGGCAATGCGATGATCGGTGAACTCGACGGAGATCTGGTGTTCAAGGCGGCCAGCGGCGACCTCAGCGTTGCGCAGCTATCCGGCGGCCTGCGCGCGCAGACGGCGTCGGGATCGGTCACCGTCGCGACCGCGGTTCGAGGCGCGATCTCGGCGTTCACCAGCAGCGGTGAGGTCGGGGTCGGGGTGGTCGAAGGCACCGCCGCCCGGTTGGACGTGATCACCGGCTCAGGCACGGTCACCAACCTGCTGCAGTCCGCCGATGGACCGGCTGAGGGCGACAACACGCTGCTGATCCACGTGCGCTCCGGCTCCGGCGACGTCGACATCCGCCGGGCGGTTCCGACGTACAGCGCTACCTGAGCCAGCCGCGTCGGCGGCCCCACCAGTCGCGCACGACGAAGAAGAGCACCAGGGCCGCGAAGGCGATCAAGTACAAGTTTTCGATGTGGCCGACATGATTGCCGTCCAGCATCGCGAGCAACAGGCCGACGCTGCAGAGCCCCACGATGCGCCAGTTGCGGTGGTTGATTTTGCTCCAGCCCCAATGCGCGGACGGCACATCAGCGACGTCGACCCCGCTGCTGTAGCGCTCCACCTCGGTACTGGCCACGGCGACTCCTCCGGTCGGTTCCTGATGCCTCGACATTCTGGCATACACCGGGTTGCGGCCGCGCGGCACAATAAGTGGGTGACCAACCGCCGCCTCAAGACCTTGGTGCTGGGCAGTACCGGCTCGATCGGCACCCAGGCGCTGGAGGTTATCGCCGCCAACCCGGATCGCTTCGAGCTGGTCGGCCTGGCCGCCGCCGGCGGGCACCCGGACCTGCTCGCTCAGCAGCGCGCCGAGACCGGTGTGACCAATGTCGCCGTCGCCGACGAGCGCGCCGCGCAGACCATCGGTGACATCACCTACCACGGGCCCGACGCGGTCATCCGGCTGATTGAGAACACCGAGGCGGACGTCGTGCTCAATGCGCTGGTCGGCGCGCTGGGGCTACAGCCCACGCTGACCGCGCTGGCGTCGGGTGTCCGGCTGGCCCTGGCGAACAAGGAATCCCTGATCGCCGGCGGTCCGCTGGTGCTGCAGGCGGCGCAGCCGGGCCAGATCGTGCCGGTGGACTCCGAACACTCCGCGCTGGCGCAATGCTTGCGTGGCGGCTCGCCAGACGAAGTCGCCAAGCTGGTGCTTACCGCCTCCGGCGGGCCGTTCCGCGGCTGGCCGGCCGCCAAGCTCGAGCACGTCACGCCCGAGCAGGCCGGCGCCCATCCGACCTGGTCGATGGGGCCGATGAACACCTTGAACTCGGCGTCGCTGGTCAACAAGGGACTCGAGCTCATCGAAGCCCACCTGCTGTTCGGCATCCCCTACCGGCGCATCGAGGTCGTCGTGCACCCGCAGTCGATCGTGCATTCGATGGTCACGTTCGTCGACGGCTCGACAATCGCGCAGGCCAGTCCGCCGGACATGAAACTGCCCATCGCGCTGGCGCTTGGCTGGCCGGACCGGGTGCCTGCGGTGGCCGCGGCCTGCGATTTCTCCACCGCGTCGAGCTGGGAGTTCGAGCCGCTGGACAACCAGGTCTTCCCGGCCGTCGAACTGGCCCGACAGGCCGGTGAGACGGGCGGCTGCATGACCGCCGTCTACAACGCCGTCAACGAAGAAGCCGCCGAGGCTTTCCTGGCGGGCCGGATCGGCTTCCCGGCAATCGTGCGCACGATTGCCGACGTCCTGAGCGCCGCCGACCAGTGGGCCGCCGAACCCGCTACCGTGGAAGATGTACTCGACGCGCAGCGCTGGGCCCGCTGGAAGGCGAGGTTCCTGATTAAAGGCGCCACACAGGAGGTCCTACCAACCCGATGATGTTCGTTATCGGCATCGTGCTGTTTGCGCTCGCCATCCTGATTTCGGTGGCGCTGCATGAATGCGGCCACATGTGGGTCGCCCAGGCGACCGGCATGAAGGTGCGCCGCTATTTCGTGGGCTTCGGTCCCACGCTGTGGTCGACCCGGCGCGGCGAAACGCAGTACGGCGTCAAGGCCATTCCGGCCGGCGGGTTCTGCGACATCGCCGGCATGACGTCGGTCGAGGAGCTCGAGCCCGACGAGCATGACCGCGCGATGTACAAGCAGAAGACTTGGAAGCGCGTCGCGGTGTTGTTCGCCGGTCCGGGCATGAACTTCGTCATCGGCTTGGTGTTGATCTACGCGATCGCGGTCTTCTGGGGCCTACCGAACCTGCATCCCTCCGCGGTTATCGGTCAAACCGCTTGTGCGGCTTCGGAATACAAACAAGGTGAGTTCGAGAAGTGCACCGGGGACGGGCCCGCGGCCGCCGCCGGGATCCGGGCCGGCGATGTGGTGCTCAAAGTCGGCGACACCCCGGTCACCGACTTCTCCGACATGGCCGCCGCGGTGCAAAAACTGCACGGCACCGTTCCGATCGTGATCAAGCGCGACGGCCAAACGATGACCAAGTACGTCGACATCGCCGAGCGGCAGCGCTGGGTCACCGACGGCAACGGCGGCGCGAAGCCGTCGACGATCGGGGTGATCGGCGTGATGGGCTCGGCGCCCGGGCCCACCCAGTACAACGTAATCACCGCGGTGCCGGCCACTTTCACCTTCACCGGCAACCTGTCGGTTCTGCTGGGCAAGTCGCTGGTCGCCATCCCGACCAAAATCGGCGCGCTGGTCCACGCGATCGGCGGCGGGCAGCGTTCCCTCGATACGCCGATCAGCGTCGTCGGCGCCAGCATCATCGGTGGGGACACCGTCGACCACGGCGTCTGGATGGCGTTCTGGTTGTTCCTGGCCCAGCTGAACTTCATCCTGGCCGTTATCAACTTGTTGCCGCTGTTGCCGTTCGACGGCGGCCACATCGCGATCGCGGTGTTTGAAAAGCTGCGCAACATGGTCCGGTCGGCCCGCGGCATGGTCGCCGCCGCCCCGGTCAACTACCTCAAGCTGATGCCCGCAACCTACGTAGTGTTGGTCCTGGTGGTCGGCTACATGCTGTTGACGGTGACCGCTGACGTGGTCAACCCGATCCGACTGTTCCAGTGAGAGAAGGCAAACCGTGACCACAGGTCTGGGTATGCCCGCAGCCCCGGCGCCCACGCTGGCGCCACGACGCAAGACGCGCCAGCTGATGGTCCGCGATGTCGGGGTAGGCAGCGATTACCCGATTTCGGTGCAGTCGATGTGCACCACCAAGACCCACGACATCAACTCGACCCTGCAGCAGATCGCCGAGCTGACCGCCACCGGCTGCGACATCGTCCGGGTGGCCTGCCCACGCCAGGAAGACGCTGACGCGCTGCCGGCGATCGCCAAGAAAAGCAAGATCCCGGTCATCGCCGACATCCATTTCCAGCCGAAGTACATCTTCGCTGCGATCGACGCCGGCTGCGCTGCGGTCCGGGTAAACCCCGGCAACATCAAGGAATTCGACGGTCGGGTCGGCGAGGTCGCCAAGGCTGCCGGCGACGCCGGTATCCCCATCCGCATCGGCGTCAACGCCGGCTCGCTGGACAAGCGGTTCATGGAGAAGTACGGCAAGGCCACGCCGGAGGCGCTGGTCGAGTCGGCGCTGTGGGAGGCCTCGCTGTTCGAGGAGCACGGCTTCGGCAACATCAAGATCAGCGTCAAGCACAACGACCCGGTGGTGATGGTCGCCGCCTACGAACAACTGGCCGCACAGTGCGACTACCCGTTGCACCTCGGCGTCACCGAGGCCGGTCCGGCTTTCCAGGGCACCATCAAGTCCGCGGTCGCCTTCGGCGCACTGCTGTCGCGGGGAATCGGCGACACCATCCGGGTATCGCTGTCGGCGCCGCCCGTCGAAGAGGTCAAGGTCGGCAATCAGATCCTCGAGTCGCTGAATCTGCGACCCCGCGGGCTCGAGATCGTGTCCTGCCCGTCGTGCGGCCGCGCCCAGGTCGACGTCTACACCCTGGCCAACGAGGTCACCGCCGGACTCGACGGCCTCGACGTGCCGCTGCGGGTCGCCGTGATGGGCTGCGTCGTCAACGGCCCGGGGGAGGCGCGCGAGGCCGACCTCGGCGTCGCATCGGGCAACGGCAAGGGCCAGATCTTCGTGCGCGGTGAGATGATCAAGACGGTGCCCGAGGCGCAGATCGTCGAGACGTTGATCGAGGAAGCCATGCGGCTCGCCAGCGAAATAGGCCCAGGGCCGGGGGAAGGCACAACAGCGAGCGGTTCGCCTGTTGTGACCGTAAGCTGAGACGTAGCCCACTCGGGCCCAATTGTCTGGTCGCAGAAAGAGTCAGCAATGTCGGCTCCACCCATCCGCCGCTTGGTCAGCGAGCGACGGGTGTCGGTAGTGCGCGACGGCGCCGCGGTGCGCCGTGTCTTAGACGACGATCCGATCGGGTCTTGCATGGTCGCCGCGCGGGTAGCCGATCACGGCCTCGACTCCAACTCGATCGGCGGCGAGCTGTGGACGCGCCGCGGGCCTGAGGAGTCGCTGTGCTACGCAGGCGCGAACCTGATTCCGCTGCGCGGCCAACTGACCGACCTGTATGCGTTCGCCGATGCGGCGCTGACCGCGTCGCGGCGGTGTTCCTCGCTGGTCGGCCGTGCCGAGTTGGTGATGCCGATGTGGCAGCGACTCGAGCCGGCCTGGGGCCCGGCCCGTGATGTGCGTGAGCATCAGCCGCTGATGTCGCTGAGTCGGATGCCGACGTGTGAGATCGATCCCGGTGTGCGCCAGGTGCGGCCCGACGAGATCGACACCTACCTGGTGGCTGCGGTCGACATGTTCATCGGCGAGGTGGGCGTCGACCCGCGGGTCGGCGACGGTGGCCGCGGCTACCGGCGCCGGGTCGCCAACCTGATCGCGGCGGGCCGAGCGTGGGCCCGCTTCGAACACGGCGAAGTCGTCTTCAAGGCCGAAGTTGGGTCCCAGTCACCGGCGGTCAGCCAGATCCAAGGCGTGTGGGTGCATCCCGAGTGGCGCGGCAAAGGTCTGGGCACCGGCGGTACCGCGACGCTGGCAGCGGTGATCGTGGGCACCGGGCGCATCGCCAGCCTGTACGTGAACGACTTCAACACGGTGGCCCGGGCCACCTATGACCGAGTCGGCTTCGTCGAGGTCGGTACCTTCGCGACGGTCCTGCTGGACTAAGTCCGAGCGTCGTTGCGCGACACGTAAACCCCTGCGCCGACACGCCGGTCAGGGTCGCAATGCCTTAAGTTTCGTGCGCGTTCCCTCCTTGGTTGGCACATAGGATGTCCGCCGTGACGATTTTCCTCGCAAGCCTGCTGGTTGCCGGGCGCGGTCGGTTCACGCAGATGGACTTCTGAGAGCCGGTATGTGGATTCGGATGATTGTGGCGCCGTGGTGGGTGCGATGGCTGGTGAGCGCCTCGGTGATGGCGTTGACGCTAACGGCCATTGTGGTGTTACTGCTCCCGAATTTCCTCGCCGCAACCGGATGGCTGTGGGGGCTGGCAGCTGTGGTGGCTTTCAGCCTGGCCTTTGCCGCGCCGGTGCTTGTCATTCAAAACCCGGTGCGACAAAGCTACGCCGCCGCCCTCACCGGTTTGACCCTCCAGCAGCGCACTCAGGTCATGAAGGTGCTGAGACGCGGTGAGGTTCCCGCCGATCCCCACGTTCTGGCGGCATCTATCCGGGTGGGCACCCTGAGCATGGCCTATCTGCGGCGCCGCGCCGCGCCATGGCAGAAGACGGCCAAATGGTGGTTTCCCGCGCTCTATGTCGTGCTGGCGGTCTTGGACTTCGCCACCAACAGCCCGCGGCAGGGTCTGCTCTGGCTCGGATTCGCGCTCTACTTCGCCGCTTACTTCGGATGGACGTCCTACCGAGCGCGACAGCTACCACAAAACGTCGCGCGGCTGCGCGCAGTGGGCGCCGCGATCCCTGAAGCAGCCTCGGCAGCGGCCGACACCGAGGACTCTGTGACATTGCCGCCGCGCCGCGTCTGGGCCTCGGTGCTTCTAGTTGTCGTAGTTGCCATCAGTTTCGGGATCGCGGCCTATCTGTGGGGACTATCCGATAGACGACCACCGGACTGCCGCACGGTCGACAAGGCCGTGGACTTCATCTATGCACATCGTGACATGCTCGACGCCCAGCTGATCACTACCGGTGGTCCGGACGTGAGCAAATATCAAGGCTGGTCGGACGAGCTCCAGAACTACGCGCGGCAGGTATCCGCACCCGACATTTCACGCCATCTGCACCGGATCGCCGAACTATCCATGCAGGCGGTATCGCTGGTACAAGACATCCGAAAAGACCCCGTTGTCAGTCCGTCGCCGGATGCCATCCGCGACCACGAAACCGCCTACCAGCACGCGATGACCGAGCTGGTTGCCGAAGAAGGGACCCTCGTCCCAATCTGCGACCAGCGCAATTCACCGACGTAACGATTCAGTCTCGGTGCGCCTACGCCGGTCTCGCCGCGCAATTCCATAACATCTGCCTCAATGGCAACAAAAACCACAGTGGTATCACGGGTATCAGCTACCAGCTTTGCCTTGGCGGTGCTTGTCACGACGACCACAGTGTCGGCGTGCACCCCGCGCGCCGAGGGCCCCGCGCCGGCAGCTCAGCGGTTCTTCACCGCGTTGTCC
>NZ_JBAPPI010000366.1:0-6247 GCF_049280035.1 Mycobacterium sp.
GGAGTGGGTGGAGCCCATCCTCGAAGCGACCACCACCCTGCAGGTGGCCACTGGCATCGTCAACATCTGGTCGGCGCCGGCCAAGCCGGTCGCCGAGTCGTTCCACCGCATCGACAAGGCTTACCCCGGCCGGTTCGTGCTGGGTATCGGCGTCGGGCATCCCGAGGCGGTCAGCGAATACCGCAAGCCCTACGACGCGCTGGTGGAGTATCTCGACCGCCTCGACGACTACGGCGTGCCCGCCGAGCGCCGAGTGATTGCCGCGCTGGGCCCACGGGTGCTGAAGCTTTCGGCGCAGCGCAGCGCCGGAGCGCATCCCTACCTGACCACGCCGGAGCACACCGCGCAGGCCCGTGAACTGATCGGCCCGTCGGCGTTTCTGGCGCCCGAGCACAAGGTGGTACTGACCACCGACGCGGACCGCGCCCGGGCCGTCGGCCGTAAGGCACTCGATATTTACCTCAACCTCGCCAACTACCTGAACAACTGGCGGCGGCTGGGATTCACCGACGACGACATCATTCGCCCCGGCAGCGACCGACTCGTCGACGCCGTGGTGGCCTACGGCACGACCGACGCGATAGCCGCCCGGTTGAATGAACATCTCGACGCCGGCGCCGACCACGTGGCCGTTCAGGTGCTGACGAAAAATGCGAACCTGGTCCCGGCGCTGGCCGAATTGGCGGGGCCGCTTGGGCTGAATCAGTCTTGACGAACCAGAGGGGACCTAGATGACCGACGCAGCATCGCTGAAACCCGACCTGGGCCGGTACGGCGTATGGCTGGGTTTCCGCTCAATCAAACCCGAGCTGGCCACGCAGATCGAATCGCTCGGTTATGGCGCTGCCTGGATCGGTGGATCGCCGGATGCGGAACTGGACTGGGTGGATCCGGCTCTGGCGCAGACTAATTCGCTGCAGCTGGCGACCGGCATCGTCAATATCTGGTCCGCGCCGGCGCCGGCGGTCGCCCAGTCGTACAAACGCATCGAAAGCGCCCATCCGGGAAGGTTTTTGCTGGGCATCGGGGTAGGCCACCGCGAGCACACCGAGGAGTACGTCAAGCCCTACGACGCGCTGGTCGGCTACCTCGACGAACTCGACTCCGACATGGTGCCGACCAGTCGTCGAGTTCTTGCGGCGCTGGGCCCCAAGGTGCTGAAACTGGCCGCCGAGCGCAGCGCGGGCGCGCATCCGTATCTGACCACGCCCCAACACACGGCCAAAGCGCGCGAAGAGATGGGCAACTCGGTGTTCTTGGCACCGGAGCACAAGGTGGTGCTGAGCACCGACGCCGACGAGGCCCGCCGGATTGGCCGCGAGACCGTCGACCACTACCTGGGACTGAGCAACTACGTGAATAACTGGCTGCGGCTGGGGTTCAGCGAAGACGACGTGCGCAAGCCCGGCAGCGACCGGCTGATCGACTCGGTGGTGGCTTACGGCACCCCCGAGGCCATCGTGCAGCGTCTCAACGAGCATGTGGAGGCCGGCGCCGATCACGTGGCGATCCAGGTGCTGGGCGCCTGGACTCCAGAGACGCTGCTGCCTGCCCTGAGCGAACTGGCCGGGCCGCTGGGGCTGACGCCGACAAGCTGACCACGCCGCCCAGCTAAGGTTTCCCCATGCGGCTGCTGGTCACCGGCGGCGCTGGTTTCATCGGCGCCAACTTCGTGCACACCACTGTGCGCGAGCACCCGGACGACGCGGTGACAGTGCTGGACGCCATGACATATGCCGGCAGCCGCGAATCGCTGGCTCCCGTCGAAAACGACATCCGGCTGGTCCAGGGCGACATCACCGACGCCGAGCTGGTCTCCCGACTGGTTGCCGACTCCGACGCGGTGGTGCACTTTGCGGCCGAAACCCACGTCGACAACGCGTTGGACGACCCGGCGCCGTTCCTGCGGGCCAACGTGATCGGGACGTTCACCATTCTGGAGGCGGTGCGCCGACACGGGGTGCGGCTGCATCACGTTTCCACCGACGAGGTGTACGGCGATCTTGCGCTCGGCGATCCGCAGCGGTTCACCGAGTCCACGCCCTACAACCCGTCGAGTCCGTACTCGTCGACCAAGGCCGGCGCCGACATGCTGGTGCGAGCCTGGGTGCGCTCCTACGGCGTGCGTGCGACGATTTCGAACTGCTCCAACAACTATGGGCCCTATCAGCATGTGGAGAAGTTCATTCCCCGCCAGATCACCAACGTGCTCACCGGGCGCCGGCCGAAGTTGTACGGCAAGGGGGCCAACGTCAGGGATTGGATCCACGTCGATGACCACAACGACGCGGTTCGGCGAATTCTCACCCGCGGCCAGGCCGGCCGGATTTACCTGATCGGCGCCGAGGGCGAGCGCGACAATTTATCGGTGCTGCAGACGCTGCTGCAGCTGATGGGCCGCGATCCCGACGACTTCGATTATGTCGCCGACCGCGCCGGTCACGACCTGCGCTACGCCATCGACCCGACGTCGCTGTGCGACGAATTGGGCTGGGCGCCAAAGCATACCGACTTCACCGAGGGCCTGCGCGCTACCATCGACTGGTACCGGGAAAACGAATCATGGTGGGGTCCGTTGAAAGCTGCCGTCGAGGCCCGCTACCAGCAGCGGGGTCAGTGACATGCAGGCCCGTGAGCTCGACATCGCCGGCGCATGGGAGATCACCCCGCAACTGCATTCCGATTCGCGTGGGCTGTTCTTCGAGTGGCTCACCGGCCGGGGCTTCACCGGGTTCGCCGGTCACCGACTGGACGTGCGGCAAGCCAACTGTTCGGTGTCGGCGGCCGGTGTGCTGCGCGGCCTGCATTTCGCCCAGCTGCCACCGAGTCAGGCCAAGTATGTGACCTGCCTTTCCGGATCGATTTTCGACGTCGCCGTCGACATCCGGGTTGGCTCACCAACTTTCGGCCAGTGGGATTCAGTGGTGCTCGACGACCATAACCACAAGTCGGTGTACCTCTCCGAGGGCCTCGCGCACGGATTCCTTGCGCTACAAGATAACTCGACGGTGATGTACTTATGTTCAGCGGAATATAACCCGCAACGCGAACACACCATTGCCCCCACCGACCCGGCGCTGGCGATCGACTGGCCGAGCGGACACGAATTGGTGTTGTCTGACCGGGATGCCGCAGCGCCCACCCTCGACGAAGTGCGCGCCGCCGGTCTGCTGCCGAGTTGGGAAGAGACCAAGGACTTCGTAGCAGAGCTCCGCAAACGTTAACCCGCGGCATGGAACTGGAGCCGTCGGTTTGACTCCGGCTTTCGCGGGTATCCGATTCCGGAGCACGAGCACTGAGAACCCGTCCGGCGCAGAGGAGGTCATCATTTTCCATCAATTGGTACTGGCCGCATACAGCCAGCCCGAGGCCGCAGGCTTTATTCTGCACAGCATCAAGCTCATTTTCCTCCTCATCGGAGGTATCATCTCGTCGATTATTTGCGCCGTGATCGCCGCGATGAAGGGCCGCAACCCATTCGGTTGGGGCATCCTCGGATTCTTCTTCAGCATTCTGACGCTGATCGTGGTGATAGTGATCCCGTCCAAGAAGGACTAAACGCAACCCTTTAGCTAGAAGGGGCGGCGGTTCGTCGTTGGCGATGATCCGCGCTTCTTCGCGGCGTTGCGCGGCTTGGCGCGCTTGGCGGCCGGTGCGGGATGGCGTCGAGCGTGCCGGTCGCTGCGCACAGGCCGGGAAATAGCAGCGCGCTGCCCGGAGTGCTCACATAGGTCTGCCCGGACGGTGAGGTCCAGATGACGGTGGCGTCGGGCAGTTGTTGATCAGCCCAACCCCAATAAGTTTTGAGCAGATGTTGGCACCGAATTGCGAAAGAACATTTTGGTCGCGGGCATCTTGCCGGCGTCTCTTCTGATGGATGGTGAGGGCCGCCATGCGGGCCAGTGCCTGTCGGGCTGTTGAGCCTGCGGGTTCCTTAGCGGATGCTGAGCGACTCCGGAAATCGACATGCGGGTCGTGTTCGTGTAACCGCCGACCGCCTGCTTTCCCCGACCAAGGAAGTTAGATGGCCGTTGAGCAGCATCAATGCTGCAAAGCGGGGTGGCAGGGAAAAGAAGCGGAGTTGCCGAAAAAATTTTGCTCAAAATCTTGCTAAAAACAAAACCCAAGGTTTACCTTAAGCGCACCTGAGACCCCGCGCCCCCTTGTCTAGGAAGTACCAGCGATGGCTGATCGACGCGGCAGCAAGCACAATCCGCACTCGAGCAAAGCGATGACCCACCGTCGTCAGCGTGCAGTCGGGTTGACCGGCGCGATCTGCATGTTTTTGACACTGGGGCTGGGGCCGCTGGCCACTGCGCCGAAAGCCACGGCCGATGAGTTTGACGTGGTCATTGACCAGGTCCTCAATGCGATCACCGCTTCGTTGGGTGATGTGGCTGCCGGTTCGGCGGCGGGTTCCGAGCTGGGCAGTCTGAGCCTGGGTGCCACCGAGTCGACGGCGGGGGTGGGCCTGGGTTCGCTTTCTGATGTGGGCTCGGTGGCGGCGGCCAGTCCGGTTGATGCCTGGTTGCATGGGCTAGAGCAGGATTGGATTGACAGCGGATTTGGTCAGCAGGTTGACACCGCGATCAATAGTTGGTTCAACCTGGTCGATCCCACCACCGGTGCGTGTGGGTTGATCTGTAACGGCGCTGATGGGGTCGGGGGCGGCACGCTGGCGCAGGCCGATGGTCAAGGTGGCGGATTGATCTTCGGTGACAGCGGCAATGGTGCGCAGCCGATGAGTCAGAACTTGCTGGTCAACCCCGGCTTCGAAACGGCAGACCCGTCCGGGTCGGGCTTCAGCGGGGTGACCATTCCGGGCTGGACGGAGACCGGCACCCCGACCGTGATCGCCTACGGCACCCAGGGCGGTTATCCGTTGGGATTGTCGTCTCCGTTCCCAAAGATCTTCGACTTTCCACAGGCCGCGCCCCCGGGCGGCGGCGACAATTTCGCCGGCGGCGGACCCGTGGCGAATTCCTCCATCAGCCAAACCGTCGACCTCATCGGCGCAGCCGGAACGCCGTACACGCTGAGTGCAGATCTCGGCGGCCAGGGCTTGAACGCGTCCGATGCCTCAGTGCAGGTCACCTTCCTCGACGCCCATGGGGACGTCCTGGGCACCGGCTCGCTCAATCCGGTCACGGTATGGGATCGCCTGGGTATCACCGGGTTTGAGGAACGCGACATCTCCGGGACGGTCCCGGAGGGCACCACCTCCGCGCAGGTGACCACGACCTTCACCGACAACAACCCGTTCCTCGGCAACTACAATTTCGCCTACGCCGACAACGAATCGTTCACCGTCGGAGATCCAAGCCTCACCCCGGCGCCGCTCACCACACCGACGTCCGACGTCGGCCAACTGGATCACGTGTTCCTGATCTACATGGAGAACAAGGGCGCCGGCGACATCGTCGGCAGCCCGAACGCGCCGTACATCAACAGCCTGATCGACACCAATGGATATGCCGACAACTACTACGCGCTGGGCCACCCGAGCGACCCTAACTACTTCCGGATTATGGGCGGATCGGACTTCGGCATCGACTACAACCCCGTCTCGAACGTCATCGACGCGCCCAGCCTCATGCAAGAAATGGATCAGGCGGGCATATCGTGGGCCGGCTACGCGCAGAGCATGCCCTCCCCAGGTGACATCGTGTCATCGGGTGACTACTCCGTCGACGAATTACCCTTTGCCCAATTCGGCTACGTCTTCAACAACACCCCTGCCTACCTGCAGGAACACCTGCTCCCGCTGACGGAGTTGCCCACCAATCTCGCTGACCCGAGCAGCTTCCCTGAATTCACGTGGATCGCAGCCAACGAGGCCAACAACATGGAAGGCCCTGTCGATACTCCTTCTGGCCTTGCCCAATTCATTGCCACCCAGTTCACGGACCATCAGTACAACGTCGCGGCCGGCGACCAGTTCGTCCAGCAAGAGGTGTCCGCCATTGAAAACTCGCCAACGTGGACTGACCCGACGCAAAAGGACGCGATCATCGTCACGTTCGACGAGGACAACAACAACCTGTCACTGGGCTTCGGTAACGAGGGCAACAACGTTCCAATGATCGTCATCCCGAACGGGGGCGCCGTGACGGATGGGGGGATGGAATCCGGCCCCTTCACCACCAGTGACTACTACAACGAGTACAGCCTGATGGCCACGATTGAAGACGCCTTGCGAACTATGAAGGGAACTCTGGACCCGCTCACTGCCAACGACATGTACGCC
>NZ_JBAPPI010000367.1:0-12662 GCF_049280035.1 Mycobacterium sp.
GGTGATCTCAACCAGCATGGGCCGGCGTCCATTGAGTTCTACACCAAGGTCAAGACCGTTACGTCGCGCTGGCCGTCCGGCATCAAGGATGGCGCCGAATTCGTCATCCCGACAATGAAGTAGCTCGTCGATGCAATTCTTCGGTCTGGACGACGACGAACGGGTCATCACCGAGACGGCGGCCGCGTTCGCCGACAAGCGTTTCGGCCCGTACGCCTTGGAATGGGATGCCACCGAGCACTTCCCGGTGGACGTGCTGCAGGAGGCGGCGCAGCTGGGGATGGCGGCGATCTACTGCCGCGACGACGTGGGCGGCAGCGCGCTGCGCCGCTTGGACGGGGTGCGGATCTTCGAGCAGCTGGCGATGGCCTGTCCGACGATCGCCGCGTTTTTGTCCATCCACAACATGTGCGCCTGGATGATCGACGCGTTCGGCACCGCCGAACAGCGCAAGGCCTGGGTGCCGCGGTTGGCCTCGATGGACGTCATTGCCAGTTATTGCCTGACCGAGCCGGGCGCCGGCTCGGATGCGAGCGCGTTGAGCACTCGGGCGGTCAAGCAGGGTGACGACTATGTTCTTGACGGCGTCAAGCAGTTCATCTCCGGGGCAGGCGCCTCCGACGTCTATGTCGTGATGGCGCGCACCGGCGGCGAGGGCCCGCGTGGGATATCGGCGTTTATCGTCGAAAAAGGCACTCCCGGACTAAGTTTCGGCGCCCACGAAGAGAAGATGGGCTGGAACGCGCAGCCGACGGCACAGGTGGTGTTCGAGGATGTGCGGGTGCCCGCCGACGCGATGCTGGGCGGCGCGGACGGTGAAGGCACCGGCTTCGGCATCGCGATGAGCGGGCTGAACGGCGGCCGGATCAATATCGCGGCGTGCTCGCTGGGTGGGGCACAGGCCGCGTTCGACAAGTCGGCCTCCTACCTTTCCCACCGGCAGGCGTTCGGGGCCGCATTGCTCGACGAGCCCACCATCCGGTTCACCTTGGCCGATATGGCCACCGCGCTGGAATCCTCGCGAATGTTGTTGTGGCGGGCGGCGAGTGCACTCGACGGCGATGCCGACGACAAAGTCGCGCTGTGCGCGATGGCCAAACGCTACGTCACCGACGCGTGTTACGACGTCGCGGACAAAGCCCTGCAGTTACACGGTGGTTATGGCTATCTGCGCGAGTACGGTTTGGAGAAGATCGTGCGCGATCTACGAGTGCACCGCATCCTGGAGGGGACCAACGAAATCATGCGGGTGGTCATCGGCCGCGCCGAGGCCGCCCGGGCGCGCGCCGGAGCCTAGGAGGACCCAGAAGTTGTCGACGATCGCGTTCCTGGGGCTGGGCCACATGGGCGGGCCGATGTCCGCCAACCTGGTTGCCGCCGGGCACACCGTGCGGGGTTTCGACCCGGTAGCCGACACGGCCGCGGCCGCCTCTGACAACGGCGTCGCGGTCTGCGACAGCGCGCCCGTCGCGGTGATCGACGCCGAGGTCGTTTTCACGATGCTGCCCCACGCCGAAGCGGTCAAACGCTGCTACACCGACATCCTGCCCGCCGCACGACAAGGCACGCTCTTCATCGACAGCTCGACTATTTCCGTCGATGACGCCCGCGAGGTACACGCGTTGGCTCGCGCGCACGGCTTCGACCAGCTTGACGCGCCGGTCTCCGGCGGGGTCGCCGGCGCGGCCGGCGGCACTTTGGCCTTCATGGTCGGCGGGGACGAGGATATGTTGCAGCGGGCGTGGCCGGTGCTGGAACCCATGGCGGGCAAGATCATTCACTGCGGCGCCGCCGGCGCCGGCCAGGCCGCCAAGGTGTGCAACAACATGGTGCTGGCGGTGCAGCAGATCGCGATCGGCGAGGCGTTCGTGCTGGCCGAGAAGCTCGGTTTGCCGGCGCAGTCGTTGTTCGACGTGATCACCGGTGCGACCGGCAATTGCTGGGCCGTGCACACCAACTGCCCGGTGCCCGGACCGGTGCCGACATCGCCGGCCAACCACGACTTCAAGCCGGGTTTCGCGACCGCGCTGATGAACAAGGACCTGGGCCTGGCCATGGCTGCGGTGGCGTCCACCGGTTCGGCCGTACCGTTGGGCGGCCACGCCGCAAAGATCTACGCTAAGTTCGCGGCCGACAACGGCGCCTTGGACTTCAGCGCAATCATCGAAATGCTGCGCGCGGAGAGCACCGGATACAGAAGTCGTGAATAACCACCCCTATGCTGTGATGCTGCTTGCGGCCGACAGCGTGAACCACACGCGCCAGTGAAAGAGGCGGTCGATGTGAAATGACGTTATTACGACCGGATTTCGACATCGACGAGCTGGGCGAATGCAAGATCGCCTCTCCTTTGCGCACAAAGCATTTCATGGATACATCGAAACGGCTCTTGTTCCGCACCGATATCGATGAGCTGCGCGCGCAGGTGCGAGCCAGTATCGATCCGCCGTCCTTCGAGCTGGCGGGTCCGCGCGAGAGGATCTACTTCAACCCCGGCGCCCTCAGGTGTGGGATTGTCACGTGCGGTGGGCTCTGCCCGGGCTTGAATGATGTCATCCGATCTATCGTTTTCTGCCTACACGAAAAGTACGGTGTTCCCACGGTCTATGGCTTCCGGTTCGGCTACGAGGGCCTAGCGGATCGAAACGGGCTGGCGCCCATCGAATTGACGACCCGCAGAGTAGGTCAAATCCACGAAGTCGGTGGTACGGTCTTGGGCTCGTCCCGCGGTCCGCAACCGGCGGATAAAATGGTTGACACGCTCGAGAAGCTGGGAATTCAGCTGCTATTCACGGTAGGCGGCGATGGAACGCTACGCGGCGCGCATTCGATAGTCGAGGAGGTACGGCGCCGGAATCTGGAGATCGCCGTGGTGGGTGTCCCGAAGACCATCGACAACGATATCTCGTTCATTGAGACCTCTTTCGGTTTCGATACCGCGGTCGAGGCGGCGCGCCATGCGACGCGCGCGGCGTATGTGGAGGCGTCGTGCCATCGGTTCGGTATCGGTCTAGTGAAGCTGATGGGTCGCGACTCTGGGTTTGTCGCCAGCTTCGCGACATTGGCGGAT
Organism: Mycobacterium sp.; assembly: GCF_049280035.1. Lineage (GTDB taxonomy): Bacteria > Actinomycetota > Actinomycetes > Mycobacteriales > Mycobacteriaceae > Mycobacterium. Next base: position 3,071 of record NZ_JBAPPI010000367.1, read on the forward strand.
ACTCAGGTCGGCTTATGCCTCATCCCGGAAATTGATTTCAGCATCGATGGGGTCGTCCGAGCGGCCAGACAACGCATCGAAAGAGATGGTTACGTCGTGATTGTCGTGGCCGAAGGGGCAGGTCAACGTCTGCTTGACAAAGAGGCGGAGTGGGATGCCTCAGGGAATCGTCGCCACAGTGACATTGGCACCTTTTTACGGGATCAGATCAACGAAACATTTCGGGGCCAAGGGATTTCGGTAAACCTCAAGTATATCGACCCGAGTTACATGATCCGCAGCTTGCCCGCCAATGCTCGGGACGCCAACTTCTGTCTTCGATTGGGTCATGCGGCCGTCCACGCCGGCATGGCGGGCAAGACCGACACGGTCATTGGTACCTGGCGACGCCGGTTGACTCATGTACCGATTCCGATGGCGGTCTCGTCGCGGAAGAAGGTCGACACCAATGGCTACCTGTGGCAAACAGTGCTTTCAGTGACAGGTCAGACTGACGACCTGCTATCCGAGGGCGGCGGCGAGATAGCATCGACTGCGCCTTAACGCCCGGTGCCTGCGATTACCGCCACCGCGTCAACCGTGGATTCCTCGAGCCTGGAGTGATCTCAATCAGGCATTCATCGACCCGGACAGCATTGTAGGTTAGCGCCATGGCGGCAGACATCGACGATGATGAGCTTCTCCACGGCCTCGCGGGCCAAGCGCGTCGAGAACGGGCCGAGTTGATTCAGTGGCTGCGCGCACATGACTTCGACGATCAGCAGATCCGCGCGGCGCTCATACCGATGCTGTTGCCAGCGCATCGCGTGGTAGGCGACGACGGAACCTATGTGTCGTCGCTGCAGATCAGCGAAGCCACTGGAATCGATGCGGATCTGCTGGGGAGACTCCACCAAGCCATCGACTTGCCTCGGGTGGACGATCCCGCCGCGGCGGTGCAGTTACGCGCCGATGCCGAGGCCGTGCTGCGCAGTAAGGCTCTGATCGATTTCGGATTCAACGCAGACGAAGTGGTCGCAATTCTGCGGGTGCTCGTGGAGGGTCTCGGACATGCGGCGGAGATGATGCGAAAAGCGGCGCTGAGGGTCGTGTTACGGCCTGGGGCAACTGAATTAGAGCTTGCCATCGCGATGAAGGAGCTAGCGACTGACGTCGTGCCGTTGCTTGGGCCGATGATCGAAGATCTGCTGCACCTGCAGCTGCGCCGCGCGTTTGACACCGAGGCTGTCAACTTCGCCGAACGAGCCGCGGGGAGTCTCCCGGGTGCGCGCCGGGTGATGGTGGCATTTGCCGACCTTGTCGGTTTCACCGAGCTGGGCGAGACGATGCCGCCCGAGCAGCTCGGACATATTGCGAACCGACTCGCCGAGTTGGCGCGCGACGTCGTGGTCACTCCGGTGAGATTCGTCAAGACGATAGGTGATGCGGTGATGTTCGTTTCGTCGGATGCTGAACAGCTGCTGAATGTGGCTCTTGATCTGGTTTCGGCTGCGGCCGCGCACGACCTGCCACGGCTGCGGGTGGGGATCGCGTCCGGCTGGGCGGTCAGCCACGCGGGCGACTGGTATGGCAGCCCGGTCAACATCGCGAGCAGGATCACCCATGCAGCGCGTGCCGGTGATGTCGTCGTAGCGGAATCTGTGCGCCAAGAACTCAGCGCCGCAGAGGATTTCGAATGGTCGCCCCTTGGTGGACGAACACTTCGGGGGGTCAGCCTCCCGGTTAGTCTGTTCGCCGTTCGCCGACCGACGTGAGTCCACCGCCGTGAGTGTGAAGGATCGCGTCAACCCCTGACGGGCTGACGGGGGCTGAGCGAGTCTCGCCTGCTGGTGGGCGCGAGACCGGGCCGGATCGTGGACTGGCCCGCTTCTTTCGCCAACATCACCCCAACGATTCGGCGCGCCCGCAAGGCGGCGGCATCCGCCTGGAACTCCACGCCGCCCCGCCATCCGTCGTAGCCCGAGTGATTGGACGCCATCTCGAGTATGGCGGAGTCGCGTTGGGCAACCTCGGCTAGGAACAACTTCAGACGGTCGGTCACCGCATTATCATCCAGTCTGTAGTTACGCGATGCCTGCATGAACACGTGAGTAGAGGTTTCCGTCTCGGGCGTGATGCCGTGGGTCCGGGTGGTGGTGTACACCTGGCCATCCGGACCTTCAATTTCCCAATACTGGCGGTGCATCGCCGGTGAGACGAAGGTGCCGCCCTCGCGACGTTTATACGTACGCCTGCGGTCGAGTCCGGTGGCGTCGGCCTCCCAGTCAACAAGCTGGGCGTCCGGCAGGAGCCTGGTGTAAGAGACCGTGGTTTCCGTGACCTCGACATCGTTGAATGCCGGCATGCTCTCGATTTCGGCGGGCACATCACGCCTATGCAGGATGGGAGCGTAGCTGAAGTCCAGGTAGTGTTCGTGGATCATCATGTAGTTGGCGTTTACCTGCCAGGCACTCGCGAATGTCGACCACGCTGGGTCATTGATCCACGTTATGTTTGGCAGTTGGCTGCCCGCGGCAGCGGCCGGTGGCCCGAGCCAGATCCAGACAAATGGTGGCTGCTCGAGGACGGGAAACACGGGCACCCTCATCCCCGTCGGGACTTGGGGTTGGGTCGGGGTATATACGCAATTGCCGTCGGTGTCGTAAGTGCATCCGTGGTAACCGCAGACCAGCCGATCTCCGTCGACCGTACTGTGCGACAGCGGGAAAGCCCGGTGCGCGCAGCGGTTTTCGAATGCGGTGACGCCGCCGCTAGCGCCGCGCCATAGCACGACATCCTTGCCGAGTAGGCGGCGCCCCAGTGGCGATTCGGTGATCTCGTCGCAGGTTGCCGCGACATACCAACACTTCTTCGGGTAGTTGGTTTTCACAAGTCCAGCACCAGCCTTTCGGTGCGAGAGCGCGATACGCAGGGCATCATGACTTCGCCGGCAGCTTTGTCGGCATCGGCGAGCACCGAGTCGCGGTGAACTGGGGTTCCCTCTAGCACCTTCGCCTCGCAGGTGCCACAGACGCCTTCATAGCAGCTGCCGAGAATCGGGATGCCTGCTTCCTCAAGGACTTCCAGGATGGACTGGTCTGAGGTTATCTCAAGGGTGACCCCCGAACGCTGGCACACCACCTCAAACTTTTCGAGGGCTTCGGCGGCCTCCTCTGCCGTAGGCGCCTTGGCCGCGAACCGCTCGATATGAAGTATCCCCGCCGGCCAGTGGGCACATTGCTGCTCGACCGCTGAAAGCAGTGCCTCGGGCCCACAGCAATACACCAACGTGTTGTCCTCGGGATCCTTGAGAAGTGACTCCAGGTCGAGAAGACCGCGTTCGTCCTGCGGCCACAACGTCACCCGCTCGGGGTAACGCTCGGCAAGATCCTCCGCGAAGGCCATTGACGCCCCGTTCCGGCCGCCATAAAGCAGTGTCCAGTCACCGCCCGCCCGCTGCACGGCCTCGAGCATCGCGAAGATTGGGGTGATGCCGATACCCCCCGCGATGAATCGATAGTGCGGCGCGTCGACCAGCGGGAAGTGGTTGCGGGGTCCGCGTACGCGCACCGTGGCCCCCTCGTTGAGGTTCTCGTGAACGTATCGCGAACCTCCGCGACTATTGGGATCCAGCAAGACCCCGACGCGCCAGACGCCCGAATCGCGCGGTTCACCGCACAACGAATATTGACGCGTCAGGCCGTCGTCGATGATCAAATCGACGTGGGCACCTGGTTCCCAGCGCGGCAGGTCTTCGTTTTCCGGATGCGCCAGGTCAAGCACCACCACGCCTTCTGCCGGTGTACTGCGCTGCCGAACGATCAGCTCGGTTGTGAATTCATGTACGTTGGCACCGGGCGTGGTGACGACGGGCGCAGACATGGCTACTTGCTCCGATCGTGGCACGAAATCAGTTCGGCGCCAGTCGAATTACAGCGGCGTGGCCGGTGGTTGACCGGCATCCGAAGGGGGCGGCAGGTAAATGGTCTTGAATACCTGGAAGGCGTGCAGGCCTTCGGGGCCGAGTTCGCGACCCATGCCGCTTTGCTTGATGCCGCCGAACGGGGCGACGGGATCGTTGACGTAGTGATTGACCCCGACGGTCCCGGAGCGAACGCGGCGAGCAACGTTGGTCGCGCGTTCGGGATCCGATGACCACACCGAGCCGCCCAGGCCGTAGACACTGTCGTTGGCGATCGCAATGGCTTCCTGTTCGTCGGAGTATGGGATCAGCGACAGCACCGGCCCGAAGATCTCCTCGCGTGAGACCGTCGCGTTGTTGTCCAAGTCGGCAAAGATGGTGGGTTCCAGGAACCAGCCTCGGTCAAATGGCCGCGAACCGCCCGTAGTCATGCGGGCGCCTTCGCTCTTGCCTTTAGCGATGTAGCCTTCGACGCGGTCGCGCTGGCGCTGCGATACCAGCGGGCCGACCTTAGTCTCGGGATCGAGTGGATCACCTATCTTCAGCGAGCGCGCCAAATCCGTGATGATGTCGACGAATTCGGTGTATCTGCTACGGGGGGCCAGCACCCGGGTGTTGAGCCAACAAATTTGACCATTGTTGAGCAGCGTGCATCCGAAGAAGGGCTCGATCAACGCGGCCAGGTCGGCGTCGTCGAGGATGATCGCCGCGGACTTGCCGCCGAGTTCGAGGGTGACCGGCCGCAGCAGCCGCCCGCACGCTTCGGCGATCCAGCGGCCGGCGCCGGTGGAGCCGGTGAACGAGACTTTGTCGACGCCCGGATGCTCGACCAGGTAGGCGCCCACCTCACGGCCGCCGGGAACAACGTTGACGACACCGTCGGGTATGCCCGCCGCGGCCGCGGCTTCGGCCATGAGGAACGCGTCGAGCACGGTTTCCTCGGCCGGTTTGAGCACGAACGTGCAGCCGGCGGCCAGCGCGGGTGCGAGTTTGAGGAACGTGATCCCCTGCGGAACATTCCACGGCACGATCGCACCGACGACGCCGACGGGCTGCTTGGAGACTAGCGATGTGCCGCCGAGCATGCCGGAACGCAATTCCTCAGCGGGTGCGCTCGTCATCAGGTCGCTGTAGTAGCGCACCAGCAGCGGGGGGAAGCCAGCCTCGAACTGCTGAGCAAGCCAGACCGGCATCCCGTTCTGCATCGACACCCGTCTTGCCGTTTCGGCTCCGCGGGCTTCGAGTTCCACCGCGAACCGTTCGAGGACGTCGGCGCGTTCCTTCGGATCCCACGTCGACCAGCCGTCGGGGGCATCGAACGCCGTCCTGGCGGCTGCGACGGCAGCGTCGATATCGGCTTCGGTGCCCCTCGGTACAGAACCTATCCGCTCTTCGGTGGCCGGGGAATGGACGCCGATGGTGTCGTGGCCGGCAGGTGCGGTCCACGTACCGCCGATGTAAAGCTGGGGGTAATCGATTGTGGTCATTGGTGTTTCCAGCCGATCAGGAGATTGTGACCTTGGCGGGCAAGTGCTTCAGCCCGCCGACGAAGTTGGTCTGTGTCACTTTGCCGGGTCCGGTCACCTCGATCGACTCCAGGCGAGGTAGCAATTCTTCGAACATCACCCTCAATTCCTGTTTGGCCAGGTGCTGGCCGACGCAGGTGTGCGCACCGAAGCCGAATGCGAGGTGTGGGTTGGGATTGCGGTCGATGTCGAACTCGTCCGGATGGTCAAATACCTCCTCGTCGCGGCAGCCCGACTGAAACAGCGGCATCACCCTGTCACCGGCTTTGATGGTCTGTCCGCGCAACGTGTAGTCCTTCAGCGCGACGCGCATGAAGTGTTTGACCGGTGCCACGTACCGCAAGCCCTCCTGGATGAGGTTGGGTACCAGGCTCGGGTCCGCTTTGACCCGCGCCAGCACGTCCGGGTGTAGGGCCAGCTGCTGCAGCGTGCCGGCCAGGGTTGCCGAGGTGGTGTCGTGACCGGCGGTGAAGATGGCGGTGTACCAGCCGTAGACGAAGGTTTTGGGCCAGTACTCACCGTCGGCCCCCTTGGCGCAGGCGACCACGGTGGCCAGGTCGTCGCGAGGATTGGCGCGCCGGTCTTCGGCCAAGACATCGAAGTAGGCGAAGTAGTCCTGGATGGTGGCGGCGAACTGTTGGGCCATCGCCTCCGGGGTCAGTGCCTCGACGTCTTCGCGCTGATGCTCAGGATCGGCGGTGCCGAAGAACTCCTGGGTGAGCGCCATCATCCGCGGCTCGTCCTCGGGCGGAACCCCCAGCAGCGTCATGATCACGTGCAGCGGGAAGCCCAGCGCCCAGTCGTCGAGGAGGTCGATCTCTCCGCTGGCCGAAAGCTTCTTGAGATGGTCGACGGACTCCTTGGCGAGCTCACGGATGTCGTCTTCCAACTTCCTGACCGAGGGGGGCTTGAAATAGCCGAAAGCCATGTTCTTGGCGTGGGTGTGCTCGGGTGGGTCAATGTAGGGGAGGGCATCGAGGATGCGCAGGCTGCCGCCGAGGAGTTGCTTGGTGAACTCGTCACCGGCGACGTTCTGCAGGATCGGGTTGTGCGAGCCCGGATTCTCGGTGCCGCCGCCGGCGGCAAAGACCTCCGACAGACTCTCGACCTCTTGGATGTCGGCATGCTTGCTGACCAGCCAGATGGGGTTGTAGCCCTCGACGACGGCTTTTGCTACCGGCATGTTCGTACGCAGCCATTTGTACGCTTCGTGGAGTGCGGTGAGATCGGCATGGCCCTCGGGGAGCACGAGCCGACGTGCGATCTCGTCGGGAAGAACGGCTTCTTCGGTGGGTTGGGTGGTCGTCATCTCGGATGTCCTCTTCCTACTGCCTTTGGTGACCAACATGGCCGCGCGGGGTGCTGGTGAGTCAAGTCTCATCGCGGGGGCTTCTGTGTGCGTCACCATGACGGGGGGTCATCACTCCCACGTTGGGGGTAATCGGGCGTCCCGGCCGCTGTTCAGAGCGACAGTTCACAAAGGTCAATCCGCCGGGCAGCCCTCGTTGATCCATTGCTCGATGTCGCTGATTTCCTCCGCCGGCACGGGATCAAGGTATGCGGGCATTTGTGGGGTTACGGCGCCCGCGGGAGGATCGTCCAGGTCGGAACCAAATGGTGCTTCGCCTTTCAACGACAACACCAGGTTTGAATTCGCGCCGTCGCCGAGGGTCACGAGTTTCCGCCCGCCGACCTTCATTTCGATGAACGTGTCTCGGGTGACGTCTCGCCAGAAAGGACCGTGCGAGGCCACATCGGCGTCCGGTCCGCCGACCGACTTATCAAGGATTGCTACTACGTCATCGAATTTCATGATGGTTGTTTCCTCCAACCTTCTGTGGTTGATCTCTCCCCTGATTGGTTAGCTGCCGCGCGCTAGGGCAATCACCTCGTCGAAGCCTTCACGCAGGCAGGTCGAGAACGCCGCGGCGTCGGCGATGGCGTTCGGGTCGAAGTTGACTGCGATGCAACAGGTTCCGTCGTAAGTCACCATCGCCACCATGGCTGGGATGCCGGGTCGGGGACCCATCGGATAGACGCGCGTCACCCGCGCACCCGCCAGATACAGCGGACGACCGATCGCCCCGAGGTTGGAGGCCTGCAGGTCGGATAGGCCGGTCATCTCGCCGGCGATTCGGGTGAGCACAATCCCCGGCAGGCGGCTCAGCACCGGCGCGATGAGGTCGAGGAATCCGAGCGCAGGCTCCATCCGCGCGTCCGCGATGAAGTCGTGGATGGCCGCGATACGCGCCTTGGGATCCGGTTCACCGACCGGTGCCACAAACCGTGCGCCGGCAAACTTGTTGGCACCCATCGGGTCGGCGTCGGTGCGAAGGCTGACCGGTATCGCCACCGGTATGGAATCGACGGTGAGAGAGAGCTTTTCGTGGTAGCGTCGCACCCCACCGAGCAGAGCGGCCAGGAACGCGTCGTTGACCGAACCTCCGGCAGCCCGTCCCGCTGCTTTCAGGTCGTCGAACGGCACGTCGAAGGTGTCCAGCCGATAACCGGATCCGCTGCCGGTCAGCGCGGGGGAGTGGGCTGCGTCCGGCGGCGTCAGCACGCGCCGTAGCGACATCGCGAATTTAACGGCGTCGGTCGTCGTTCCGATGGGGTTGCCGGCAAACCGGCCGGCGACGTGGAAAGCTTCGCGCAACACATCCGCGGGCGCACTAATGACCTTGCCGGCCAACCGGTTTACCAGCAGCCCCTCCGGTGACTCCGTCCGTCGAGGCTTGGGCATCGGCCTTTTGTCGGCGGGGCCGGGCTCCCGGCTGTGCCCGTGGGCCAGATCCAGCAGTTGCAGCAGACCGATCCCGTCACTCAGGCTGTGATGTGGTTTGAATAGGTAGGCGGTCTGACCGCCGGTGACGCCGAGCACGAGCAGGGCCTCCCACGGGGGACGCTCGGGATCGAGCGGGCGGGCGGCGAACTGGGCCGCCAGGGCGTGCAGCTCGGCCATCGACCCGTCGCCTGGCAGCCGTACCCGCTGCAGGTGATACTCCAGGTCGAAATGCGGGTCCGGAGACCATGCCGGCGCAACCAGGGACACCACCGGCTCGACGACCCGTTCCCGCAGCCGCGGGACCAGCTGGGTAAACCGAGCGTGGGCGGCCACCAGCCGATCCCAGTCGGGTTCTGCGTCGAGCAACTCGATCATTACGCCGGTCGAGCGGGTGCGGGAGTCGCCACCGGTGCGCCACATTAATGCTTCCCACGCGCTGAGGTCTTGCCCTCCGCCCCATGAGGCAAGCGCGTCGTCGTCGGTGCTAGTCATTTCGGTCGCCCACTTAGGTTGACACTGCCGCGTTGTCCACGGCACGGGTTACTTCGAGGATCAGTTTTGCGACGGTGACCGGGTCATCGGACATTGGGACGTGCCCCACGCCATGAAGGCGGATCAGCTCGGCCCCGGGTAACCGTTCGAGCATCGGTGCACCGAAACCGTCGAATGGCAACACCCGGTCCCGGTCGGCCCAGACCAGCCGGACGGGGTAGTCCCGCACGGCCGGCAGGGGTTGCACCTGGCGAACCGGGAATTCCCGAAGCAGTGGCGCGACTACCGGCGCCAAACTGCCGGCTCGGATGAAGGCCGCCAACTCTTCGGGTGGGACGCGGTTGGGGTGGGCGACCTGCCCGGCCAACAGAGACCAGCGCAGCAAGCCATTGGCGGCGATGGCGTCGGCGCGCGACGTGTAGCGACCGAGCGCGCCGAGGGAGAGCCGTACCCCGGTTGCCCGTAACTCGATGCTGCGCTGTGACCGCCAGGCCCCTGGCGGGCTGAACAACACCAGGGATCGCGCCCGGCCGCGGCGCGCGAGCTCGATTCCGATTCTCCCGCCGAGGGAGTTGCCGGCGATGTGCACTTGCTGAAGGCCCAGCCGGTCGAGCTCGTCCTCGACGGCATCAGTCAAGGCCTGAATCGACGGCGCAGTCTGCGGATCCAGTGGCGGCCCACCGCCGTGGCCAGCCAGGGTCGGCACGATGACGTCGTGATGGGGCTCGAGATACGGCAGGACCGGCGACCAGACCCGCCAGATGGCGCCGATGCCGTGCAGCAACAGCAGCGGCGTTCCGGTTCCAGCGCGGTGGCTCGGGGTCAGTTCTAGTACTGGGAGCACGGCACGCGTCCTGTTGCGCTCGCGCCGGGCGAGCGTAGCCGCCG
>NZ_JBAPPI010000368.1:0-8961 GCF_049280035.1 Mycobacterium sp.
AGCGAACTTACCTAAACGATCAAGCGAACGGTCAAACGACGGTTGAACGTACTCTCACCGCACGGATGGAGTCGGCGAGTGTCCAGAACGACAGACCCAGCAACGGGATGTCCTTGAGGAGGAATTCGCCGATGAGCGAGAGGGCTGGGAAGCCACCGCCGGCCGGCTCGCCGATCCCGGGAGTGGTGAACAGGAAGCTGATTGTGGCGAGGAAGAGCACGATGGCCTGCACGCTGCCCACAATGGAGAGCTTGGGGAACAGCGGCTTGATCGCGAGCAGCACCGCGGCGGTAACCTCGAAGACGCCTAATAGCGCCGAGAAGGTGTAGACGGGGAAGATGTCGTAGAGCCAGCCCATAAACGGACTGTTCGCGATCAGCGGTTGGATCTGGTGCGCTTCGAAATTGGCGAACTTTAAGGCGCCGATCCAGCCGATGACGACGACGAGGCCGTATCGGCCGAGAAGGCTTGCGACGGTATCGATTGTGGAGACCTGAAGGAGCCGGCCGGTGTTCGAATCGTTCCGGTAGGTTGTCATGCGGGTTTCTCCCTGTGCTGTTAATGGGGCGATCTGCCTCCGGGCAGCACAACACGGCCATTGGAGGAAGTAGTCCTAACCCCTTCGCGCATTGCCGATGGCGGCTATAAGCGGAGCTGATAGCTGGCCAGTAGCGGTCATGTGCCACGTGTCGGTAGTTGTTACGGAGCGTTCAACCTTTGTCTACGCGGTCCAGGCTTTTGACCGCTATCGGGTCGTTTTCGGTGATCCCGAGTTTCGACGCGCTGCCGGGTGAACCGAGCTCGGCAAAGAAGTCGGCGTTGATCTGGGCATAGCCGCTCCACGCGTCGGGCAGGTCATCCTCGTAGTAGATGGCCTCGACCGGGCACACCGGCTCGCAGGCGCCGCAGTCGACGCACTCGTCTGGGTGGATGTAGAGCATGCGTGCACCCTGGTATATGCAATCAACAGGGCATTCCTCGATGCATGCCTTGTCATTGACGTCGACGCAGGGTTCGGCAATCACATAGGCCATAACCGTCTCCTTCCTTACTGTTATCGAGATGAGCAACGCGGCATGTTTGCCGAACCGGAATCAGCCGTGTCCCACGCGGAGAAGCTCGTCCAGAGTCGGCAACTTGACGCGCGGACGCCCGTTTGGCTCGCCGGCCGCTCGCTCAAAGCGGTCGATGGCCCCCCAGTGCGCGGCGGTGACGAGCTTTGGTTGGCGCGAGGCCAACCAGTCGGCGAGCTTGTCGGCGTGGTCGGCGCCGAAATCCGCCAGCCCGCAGGAGTTTCTAGCGGCGGCCAGATCGGCGATCAGGGTGTCCACGGTGTCGTGCGAGTCTTTTTTGTTGGTGCCGATCACTCCGGTCGGTCCGCGCTTGATCCAGCCGACGACGTACTCGTTGCGACTGCCCGCGACCCGGCCGTTGGTGTTGGGGATGGTCCCGCTCTTGTCGTCGAATGGCAGTCCCGGCGTGGGCACACCGCGATAGCCCACCGCGCGCACCACCAACTGCACCGGCAGCTCGTCGCGCGCGCCGGTGTCCTTGGCCACCACCCGTCCGCTGGCATTGCTGACCAGTTCGTTGCGGCCGAGCACGATCCGCTCCACTTTGCCGTCGCCTTTGATTTCGATCGGAGATGTGAAGAACCGGAACACGATTCGACGGTTTCCCGGACGCGGCTCGCGGGCGGCGTAGTTCCGCAGCGCCTTGATGTTCAGCTTCGTGGCCTTGCCCACCGCGGCGGCATCGTCATCGGTGATGCCCTCTAGCTGGGCCGGATCGACCATGATGTCAACCCCTTCGAGGTCGGCCAGCTCACGCAACTCCGGCGTGGTGAACGCCGTCTGCAGCGGCCCGCGCCGACCGATGACCACCACTTCATCGACGCTGCGGGGGCGCAGCGATTCCAGGGCGTGGTCGGCGATGTCGGTGAGCGCGAGCACGTTTGGGTCGGTCACGAGGATGCGGGCGACGTCGAGCGCGACGTTGCCGTTGCCGACGACGACGGCGCGGGCGCCCGACAGGTCGGGCATCATGTCCCGGCGGTGCGGGTGAGCGTTGTACCAGCCCACGAAATCGACAGCGGCGATGCTGCCCGGCAGGTCCTCGCCCGGAATGTTCAACGAACGATCCGATTGCGTCCCCACCGCATAGATCACGGCGTTATAGCGCTCGGCGAGTTCGGCGGCGCTGATGTGCTCGCCGACCACGACATTGCCGAAGAACCGGAAGCGCGGGTCCTCAGCGGTTTTTTCGAATTGCTTGCTGATCGACTTGATTTTGGGGTGATCAGGCGCGACGCCGGAGCGCACCAGACCCCATGGGGTGGGCAGCATCTCCAGCATGTCGATCGCTATGTCGATGTCGTCGGACGCGTCGGCGGCCTTCAGCAGCGATGCTGCCGCGAAGAATCCCGACGGCCCGGAGCCGACGATCGCGACGTGGTAGGGACGTTCGATATGCGTAGCCATCTAGCTGGCCTCCTGGAGTGCGAGCGGCTGGCGCGAGACTGCTTTGTCGCAAGTACGCATGACACGGCGTCTCATTGCGCCGGTTATGTGCGCACCGATAACGCCGATCATGGCGTTGCTGATGACGTGGGCCGCCTCATCTAGGAGCATGTGCCCGGCGGCGGGCCGGTGCACCAGCGTGGCCCCGGGGATGCTGCGAGCCAGGTCGTGGGCATGCGAGGGCGGGGTGAGCCGGTCCGCACCACCGCTGATGATCACCGTCGCGGCGGTGATGGAGCTCAGCGTCTGATACTGGTCGTAGCGCCGTAGAGCGCGCAGAAAGCCGGCTTTGGTCGCAACCGGGGTGGCGTTGACGCTCGCCGCGGAGACCGCCACAAGCGCGTCCCGGCTCGCCGCGCCGTATCCGCCATATCTGGTCACGGCGCCGCAGATCGGTCGGCCAACGGCACGAACGACTCGGTCGGCGACGGCATGCGGTGCGTGGCTTGCGAGTTCGTAGAGGATGTCCGTGGCGGGGTTGGCCAGCAGCCGGCCCAGGCCGCGCTCGGCGAGTTTGCCCGCCGCGGTGGCGACGAGGATAAGCCCATGGGGTTGGACAGGTCGCTGGCCGGCGGGACCGCCGAGGTAGGCCAGAGCGACCATGCCGCCCATGGAATGTCCGGCAAGCGTAAGGGGGCCCGTGACGCCGAGGGTTACCAGCAGGTCGGCGAGGTCGGCGGCGAGTTGGTCGATGTGGTAGGTGTGCATCGGTGCGGCCGCGGAGTCGCCGTGGCCGCGGTGGTCGTAGCTGATGATCCGGATGCTGTCGCCGTATTGATGAAGTAGGTGCTCGATCTGGATCGTCCAGGAGTCTTTGTTCAAGCAGAACCCGTGCAGAAGGACGACGGTATGGGCGGCGTCGTGAGGTCCGTACTCGCGCACCGACAGCGACACGCCGTCGCTTGTGGTTACCGTCCGTTTGATGCCGGGAAACTGAATTCCGGTGTGGTGGCGCATCATCGCCCTCCGAAACGATCGGGTTGCTCACCGAATTCGTCATAGATGGCGATGTGCCAGCCGGCCAGCCAGATCCCCAGGCGCACATTGTGGCCCGGCGTGCTGATCGCCCGCGCGAACTTGCCACGGGACACCACGATGTGCATTGCATGCACGGATCGGTCGGCGACTTGCGGTGCTGGATGGGCGAATTCGCGCACCAGCTCCATATCGGGCTTCCGCCGCTGGCTGTCCGGGATCGTCATGGTCATGCGGGAAGTCATGCCGCACCTGCCAACAGATGTCCCCAGCGTGGGTCCTCGGCCTCATGCAGACCGCAACCGGCCCCGCTCAGCGTCAAGCATTGAGGGGTGGTGTCCTTGGGCGCCAGCAGTGGATGCAGTGGGTGTGCACCGTGGGTCCAGCCCAACACGGCCAAAGACCCTCCACGTTGCTTGGCGAGCTGACGCAGCATGTGGAGTACCGCGTGGGCGTGCTCGGTGCCGGCGTTGGGTCCCCACGCCAGCATCGTGAGGTCGTTCTCCGAGCACACCGCGGCCAGGTGGGCATCGTTGTCTGGGCCGACCGGGTCGAAGTGGTGCCGAAGCGCCCCGGGATTCTTCGACACCAGCCCATAGAGGTTGGCGATGTCGACGCCGCCGTATCCCCAGGCCCGGGCGAAGCCGATGCAGCGGCGCACCGTCGCATCGGTGTGGTGGTCATCGGCGTCGGAGCCGTTGAGGATCACCCAGCCCAGCCGTGGTTTGTCTGAATCCCACACGCGCACCAGTCGATACCGCCACTTGCGGTCGGGACTGAACACCGCCCACGACTCGCGGAAACCGGTAGGACGATGCAGCTGTTGGGTGAGCGCTACCATTTTGTGTCCCTGGTTGGTTACACGGTTCATGTCTTTGATGCTTCGCCGCCCAAGGGGCCTTCAGTAGAGGTCTTGATCTTGTGGGGCCACAAAGCTCCCTTGTGTCTTCTTCCGTAGTGTGGTCCACGATTGGGCTGACAGTGCTTGGGGGCCAACAGGTATTAGCAGATTCCGACTATCGGGTTTCGGTGCGCACCAGCGGTGAAGTCCAGCTCCTCGCGCCGTGCAAGGATGAATCATGACGGACAAGCCCAACATCGTTCTCGTGCACGGTGCATTTGCTGACGGTTCGCACTGGCGGCACATAATCCCGAGGCTCTACGAAGCGGGGCATCGAGTGATGGCAGCGCAGAACCCGCTCACGTCGCTGGCTGACGACATCGCCACCACGCGGAAGCTAGCCGAATGGATGGGGGGTCCGACCCTGCTAGTCGGCCACTCCTACGGCGGAGCCGTGATCACCGGCGCAGGCCGCGCAACCAACGTGGTCGGACTCGTCTACCTCGCCGCGTTCGCCCCGGCGCAGGGAGAAAGCCTGAATAGCATTCTCGCCAGCAGCGACCCCGCGCCCGGCTTGGCGAGTATCAGCCCTGCCTTCGACGACGACTTCCTGTGGCACCGCCAGGACACTTTCCACGACGCCTTCTGCCAGGACCTCGACGACACCGAGTCGCTGGTTATGGCAACAACCCAGAGGCCGCTCGCACGTCGCTGCTTCGACGATGTCACCGGGGAGCCGGCGTGGAACACCAAGCCAAGCTGGTATCAGGTCTCGGCCCAAGACCGAATGATCCCGCCGCAGACCCAGCGGAAGATGGCTGAGCGTATCCACGCCCGCGAAACCATCGAGCTCGACACCAGCCACGCCTCGTTCGCCACCCGGCCCACCCAAGTACTCGAACTCTTCACCAGCGCCGCCGCAGCCGTCTGACACGGCACCCTCACACTATTTCCTTCGGGCTTGAATAATTGTCGGCTGGGTTGAGCGAGGAACGGAAGCGGGCCGCTGTGCCCGCGGCGGGACTGTCGCAATAACGGTGTAAGTGGCCTGACGGCCCCCGGTGTGTCGGGGGCGGGAAGGTCCGAAAATGACCGAGACTCTCATGGCTGTGACGTCATTGGAGAACGCTGATACCGATGCCGCTGCGGCGGCGATTGAAGTCCCTGAAGGTCGTGAGGTCGACGAGCTGGAAGTCGCACGCGAATTGGTGCGCCAGGCCCGCGATGCCGGGGTGGCGTTGACCGGCCCGGACGGGCTGCTCAAGGCGATCACCAAAACGGTGATCGAAACCGCCCTCGATGAGGAACTCTCCGAGCACCTCGGTTATGACAGGCATGATCGGCAGGGGCATGGAAGTGGCAACTCGCGCAACGGAACCCGATCCAAGACAGTCCTGACCGATGCATGTGGCGTCGTGGACATCGAGGTACCACGGGATCGGACCGGCACGTTCGAACCCCAGATCGTCAAGAAGCGCCAACGGCGGCTGACCGACGTCGACGAGGTGGTGCTGTCGCTATATGCCCGCGGATTGACCACCGGCGAGATCAGCGCTCATTTCGCCGACATCTACGGCGCCCAGGTGTCTAAGGACACCATCAGCCGGGTCACCGACCGGGTGATCGAGGAGATGACCGCCTGGCATACCCGTCCCCTGGAACGCGTCTATGCCGCGGTGTTCATCGACGCCCTGCACGTCAAAATCCGCGACGGCCAAGTCGGCCCACGCCCGGTCTACGCCGCGATCGGGGTGGACCTGGCCGGGCACCGTGACGTGCTGGGGATGTGGGCCGGCGAGGGCGACGGCGAGTCGGCCAAGTACTGGCTGGCCGTGCTCACCGAGCTGCGCAACCGCGGGGTGGCCGACATCTTCTTCCTGGTCTGCGACGGGCTCAAGGGATTGCCTGCATCGGTCAATGCCGTCTTCACCGACACGATCGTGCAGACCTGCATCATCCACTTGATCCGGGGCACGTTCCGCTACGCCGGCCGCCAGCACCGTGATGCGATCGCCAAGGCCATCAAACCGATCTACACCGCGGTCAACGCCGCCGCCGCCAAGGAAGCCCTGGACGCGTTCGACGCCGAGTGGGGGTACCGCTACCCGGCGGCAATCCGGTTGTGGCGCAACGCCTGGGAGGAGTTCATCCCGTTCCTGGACTACGACAACGAGATAAGGAAGGTGATCTGTTCAACGAATGCGATCGAATCATTGAACGCCCGCTATCGGCGCGCTATCCGCGTCCGCGGCCATTTCCCCACCGAGCAAGCAGCCTTGAAATGCCTATACTTGGTCACCCGATCGCTCGACCCGACCGGGACCGGCCAGAAGCGATGGACGATGCGCTGGTTGAGTCGGCCCGGGGCGCGGTGTCGGCATTGCTACCGCTCCGTTTCCCCGGGCCGCTCGCCGAACCCGGCGTGCGTGTCTCCACGCACCGGGCTCTCCACGATCGGATGCCGTCAGGCTGTTCTTAGCCGCAGGAACGGGTTGGGGATGCGGTTGCCCCGGTAACGGTAACGGCGCACCGTCACCGCTGCCGGGTTGAACACCTCGATCCCGTCTGCCGCGATCGGAAGCCACCGCCCCGTTGGGTTCGTGAACTTGCGGCGGAACACCTTCCACCTCCAGCGGTGCCGTTTGCGCAACCAGCAGATGATGCGCCAATTCACGAAGTAGCGCAGCCGGTTGAGCGTGTGCTTGCACACGGCATGCCGGAAATAGTTGGTCCAACCGCGCAGGATCTGGTTGATCCTGCCGACCACAGCTCCCATGTCCGCTTGGCTGACACGATGTGTCAGAGCACGGATCTTCGCCTTTACCGACCGGAACGGCCGGTCGGCGATGAACGTGTAGACGAACCACTTCCGTGTTCCCCGTTTGCGTTTCCACTGGATGCGGAAACCCAGGAAATCGAACCCTTCGCGCATGTGCACGATCCGCGTCTTGGACTCCGACAATCGAAGCCCCAGCGGAACAAGCACATTCGCGATATCCTCACGCAACGCGACCACGTCGCTTTCCTTGCCGTGCACAAGCACGACGAAATCGTCCGCATAACGAACGATCCGCCAAGTCGGCAGACCCTTGGAGCGACGATGGTTGCGTCGGTAGGTCGTTCCCATCACCCCGTCCGGTCGCCACGGCGCCATCACGTGCTCATCGAGCACCGACAACGCGATATTGGCCAGCAGTGGTGACAGAATCCCGCCCTGCGGGGTGCCGGTGTCGGAGTCCTCGTAGTGGCCGGTCTCGGTCATCACCCCGGCCTTGAGGAACGCCTTCACCAGCGCGAGCACGCGCTTGTCCCTGACCCGCAACCGAACTTGGCCCATCAGAGCCGAATGGTCGATCCGGTCAAAACACGCCTCGATATCGGCGTCGAGCACCCACTGATAACCACGGGAACCGAACATCTGAATCTCAGCGATCGCGTCGTGCGCCCGCCGCCTAGGCCGGAAACCGTAGGAGACCGGCAGAAAGTCGGCCTCGAAAATCGGCTCCAGCACCAGCTTCAACGCGGCCTGAACCACCCGATCGGCAATGGTCGGAATCCCCAACTTGCGGAGCTTGCCCGACCCACCCGGCTTCGGAATCTGCCGCTGCCGCACCGGAACAGGACGAAACGAGCCGTCCTTCAGCGACGCACGCAGCTGGTCCAGGAACCCTGGCAGCCCGAGACCTTGCTCGATGTCGGCGGCAGTCACACCGTCGACGCCGGGCGTGTTGCGGCCCCGGTTGCCCGCGACCCGGGCGAACGCCACGATCAGCGTCGCCGGATCGTGCACGAGGTTGAACACATCATCAAACCGGCGACCAGAATCGGCCACCGCCCAACGGTGCAGCTTGTCCTGCATCTCCGATACCCGCTGCCACGGACCCTTCGGGTCCGGACAGCCGGCGCCGCCGTTCGGCGGCGCATCTTTCGGCATTACAGCAACCAACTGACTCCTCTCACTGTTGCCCTTCCCCATGTGACCGGCTCTCCCGATCTCGGAGTACTACGGCAACTCCGCCCCGCTGCGAGCCGATCGGCCGACGGTGCGCCCAGCCCCGCCCGATACGCTGGCTGCGCTCGGAAAGGCGGACCCGCAACGGTTCCCGTGTTCACTGTGATTCGCTCGATCGAGGAGGAGCCCGACTCTGCCCCTGCGGCCTCGCTGCGGTTACGCCGCAGACCTTCTCCGCAGCCTCCCCGGACGCGGGTTTCACCGGCCCGGAAAGTTCCCTCGGCTCACACACACCTCGGGATGCGCCGCTCCCGACCCACATCCACCAGATTCGAGTCGGTATAGCGTTGAGGGGCTTTACAACATCGGTTCCTCACGTACTCCTTTCGATCCCGCTCACCGGACCCGCACCATCTGGCAGTACTGACACGCCCCGGCTTTGTCAGGGCTGCTCCCACCCGCACCGACACCTCCCGGCTCGGGCTGCCCTCAGCTCCTATCGGGCCGCTGCGACGACCCGACGGCAAAGGCTTCTCACCTCCACTCAAATCACAGCGCCTCACGGCGCACGAAACCAGCACTGAACGCCTTCGCGATCACCTTCGCCGACCGCATGCCGGCCAGCGAGAACAACTAACCGAAGATGCCACTTACACCGTTAATCTGACGGACCC
>NZ_JBAPPI010000369.1:0-4538 GCF_049280035.1 Mycobacterium sp.
ATGATGAACAGTCCCGCGAAGAACAGCAGCGTTTCCCACTCGACGCTGGACAGGTAGAACTCACGGTCCAGGCCGGAGATCAAGATCAGGATGCCCGCACCGGTCATCGCCACCAGCGACGGCTCCATGTGGATCACATGGTGCGCGACGAATCCGGCGAACACCGCGAGCAAGACGATCCCGCATTGGATCAGCAGCTTGCGGTTACGGATCGCTTCACTCTCGTCGAGCGTCATGATATCGGCGACCCGCGCGGGGTCGACGGTGAAAGAGCCGGGAAATAGGCGCGGGATCAGCGCCAGCAGGGCGGCGAGCACGATGATCACCGCCGGACCCATGTTGGCCAGGAACGAAATGAAACTCAGGTGGGCTCCGGTGCCGATGATGATCGTGGTCGGGTCACCGACCAGGGTGGCCGCGCCACCGATGTTGGCGGCGAACGCCTCGACGATGAGAAATGGCACTGCACTGACTGCCAGTCGGTCGCACACCAGCAGGGTGACCGGTGCGATCAACAAGACCGTGGTCACGTTGTCCAGGAAGGCCGATCCGACCGCGGTCACCAGCACCAGCAGGATCATGATCCGTAGCGGGGAGCCCTTGGCGCGCTTGGCCGACCAGATCGCGATGTATTCGAACACCCCGGTCTGGCGGACCACGCTGATGATGATCATCATCCCAAGGAGCAAAAAGATGACATCCCAGTCGATCCCGGTGTCGCGCGAGTAGAAGACCTCATCGGAATTGATGACAGGCAAGAAGAACACGGCCACCGCGCCGGCCAGCGCAACCATGGTTTTGTTGAAACGCTCGGTGGTGATCAACGTATAGGCGACCACAAACACCGTCGCCGCGTAGATGGCGTGAATGAGGTTCATCGGTTGTCCTGCCGTTGGGCACGCGCCTGGCTGGGCATGGGCGGCGAAGCGGCGCTCAAGATTTCAACGCCGCGGCCAGCAGGCGGGATGCGGTGATCACGCCATGCAACTTTCCGTCCTTGGTGACCGCGATCAGCGGACTGCGTGCCCGCGCCATCTCCGCGGCCACCTTGATGACAGTGGCACGCGCATCGACCGTCGGAATGTCACGCAGGTAATCGGGCAGCACGTCGCCGACCGTCTTGCCCGCCAAATTCTGCATAGCCTGGTCAGGCGTGGGGTCGCCAAGGACGCCGGCCAGTGTTAGATCGTCCTGCACGTAACGCGGCAGGATGAATCGCACCATCGCGAACGCCGGGAGCACCGCGTACGGGTTCCCCGAAGCGTCGGTGACCAGGAGTCCGGCCAGACTGTGCTCGGCGATCATGCGCGCAGCGTCGACTGCGTCGGAGTCTATGGGCACGATTGGGAACTTCTCTTCGAGGTCCTCTGCCCGCACACGGACACAATACTTAACCCGTGCTTCGCGTGACCTGGTGGGCAGGCTAGCTCAATGCGAAGTAGCGCACCCACAGATAGCCCACGGAAAGTGCGAACGAGACCGCGGTTACTACCGCCCCCCTTTTGGTGAAGTCCCAGAAGGAAACGGGATGGCCGGCGCGTTGCGCGATCCCGACCGCGACGATATTCGCGCTGGCTCCCACGGCGGTGAGGTTGCCGCCGAGGACGGTGCCCAACAGCAGAGCCCACCACAGCACACCGGAGCTGGTGTGTGTGGTGATAGATGCGGCCATGTGTGCGACGACCGGTGTCATCGTGGCTGCATACGGAACATTGTTGATAAAGCTGCCCAATGTGAAGGACACAGTGAGGATCAACATCGTCGCCGTCCAGGCATCGCCGTGGGTCAGGTGACTGGCCAGATCGGCCAATTCTCTGACGACGCCGGTCCGCACCAGCGCCCCGACCATGATGAACAGTCCCGCGAAGAACAGCAGCGACTCCCACTCGACGCTCGAGAGGTAGAACTCACGGCTCAGGCCGGACATCGCGACCAGGATGCCGGCGCCGGCCAACGCCACCAGTGAAGGCTCGGTGTGGATCTCTTTATGCGCGACGAATCCGGCGAACACTGCAGCCAGGACGATTCCGCATTGGATCAGCAGCCGGGGATTGCGGATCGCTTCCCTCTCGTTCAGCGACACGACATCGGCGGCCCGCGCGGGATCGACGGTGAAGAAGCCTGGAAACAGCCGGGGCAGCAGGATCAGCAGGACGGCGAGGACGATGATCACCGCCGGCGCCATGTTGGCCGTGAATGTAATGAAGCTCAGGTGGGCTCCGGTGCCGATGATGATGCTGGTCGGGTCGCCGACCAGGGTCGCAGCGCCGGCGATGTTGGCGGCCAGTGCCTCGACGATGAGAAACGGCGCTGGACTGATATCCAGCCGGTCGCACACCAGCAGGGTGACCGGTGCGATCAACAGCACCGTGGTCACGTTATCCAAAATTGCCGTTCCGAGCGCGGTGACAAGGATCAGCAGGATCATGATCCGCAGCGGGGAACCCTTGGCGCGCTTGGCCGACCAGATCGCCATGTATTCGAACAAGCCGGTCTGCCGGACCACGCTGACGATGATCATCATCCCGAGGAGCAGGAAAAGGACGTCCCAGTTGACCCCGGTGTCGCGGGAGTAGAACACTTCGTCGGAATTGATCACCGGTAGGAAGAACATTGCCGTTGCGCCGCCCAGCGCCACCAATGTCTGGTTGAAACGCTCCGTGGCGATCAACACGTAGGCGACCACGAACACCGTCACCGCGTAGACAGCATGAAAGACGCTCATCGGCTGCCCTGCAATTGGGAACGCGCTGGGCTCAACATTTGCGGCCGGTGATCACGTCGCGCAATCTGCTAGGTGCGGTCGCGTCGACCGTGCAAGTCATCGTGCACTCCTGAATAGCCCTGAATAGCAGGGAAACCCGAATAGCACGAAAACAACGCCGACCAGGCTTCCCGGCACACCGGGGCATAACTTAGCAGGTCTACCTGGACGGCGCTGTGCGTCTCATTCAACGTTCAGGTTCGGCTACTGTCGAAGTATCTCCGCAGGTCGGCGCGGTGGACTGGCAGGCGTGCGTACACTGGCGTGATGCTCGAACAGATCCGTGGGCCCGCCGATCTGCAGCACCTTTCTCAGGCGGACATGCGTGATCTGGCCGAAGAGATTCGCGAGTTTCTCATTCACAAGGTGGCGGCCACCGGAGGGCATCTGGGGCCCAACCTTGGCGTCGTCGAGCTGACACTCGCATTGCATCGGGTATTCGATTCGCCACACGATCCGATCATCTTCGACACCGGCCACCAGGCCTACGTACACAAAATGTTGACCGGCCGCTCGGCGGACTTCGAGACGCTGCGCAAAATGGGTGGCTTGTCGGGTTATCCGTCTCGGGCCGAGAGCGAACACGACTGGGTTGAGTCAAGCCATGCCAGCGCGGCGTTGTCCTACGCTGACGGGCTGGCCAAGGCATTCGAGCTGACCGGACACCGCAACCGCCACGTCGTCGCGGTCGTGGGCGACGGCGCGCTCACCGGCGGCATGTGTTGGGAGGCACTGAATAACATCGCCGCCGCGCGCCGGCCGGTGATCATTGTCGTCAACGACAACGGCCGTAGCTACGCCCCGACCTTCGGGGGTTTGGCCAACCACCTGGCCTCGCTGCGGCTGCGGCCCAGCTACGAACACCTCTTGGAGCGGGGCCGCGCCGCGGTACGCGGAATGCCGGTCGTCGGCGAATTGGCCTACCAGTTCATGCACAGCGTCAAAGCCGGTGTGAAGGACGCGCTTTCACCGCAGCTGCTGTTCACCGATCTCGGGCTGAAGTATGTCGGGCCGGTCGACGGCCATGACGAACACGCCGTGGAGACCGCGCTGCGCAGCGCGCGCGGATACCGCGGCCCGGTGCTGGTGCACGTCGTCACCCACAAGGGCATGGGCTACGGTCCGGCCGAGGCCGACGAGGCCGAGCAGATGCATTCGTGTGGGGTGATCGACCCGGCGACCGGGCTAGCCACCAAGGTCCCGGGACCGAGCTGGACTGCGACGTTCGCCGAATCGCTGATCGACTTTGCGGCCAAACGCCGCGACATTGTCGCGATCACCGCGGCCATGCCCGGGCCCACCGGGCTAACGGCGTTCGGCCAGCGCTTCCCGGATCGGTTGTTCGACGTCGGCATTGCCGAGCAGCACGCGATGACGTCGGCCGCCGGATTGGCCATGGGTGGGCTGCACCCGGTGGTGGCGATCTACTCGACATTTCTCAACCGCGCGTTCGACCAAATCATGATGGACGTGGCGATGCACAAGCTGCCGGTCACCATGGTGCTTGACCGAGCCGGGATCACCGGCCCGGACGGCGCCAGCCACAACGGCATGTGGGATCTGTCGATGCTGGGCATCGTCCCCGGCATGCGGGTAGCCGCGCCGAGGGACGGTACCCGGCTGCGTGAGGAGCTCGGTGAGGCGCTCGACATCGACGACGGCCCCACCGCGATCAGATTCCCGAAAGGCGATGTCGGCGAAGATATTCCGGCGCTTGAACGCCGCGGAGGAGCGGACGTGCTCGCCGTGCCGGCTGATGGACTGACCGCCGATG
>NZ_JBAPPI010000370.1:0-3394 GCF_049280035.1 Mycobacterium sp.
GCGGCGAGGGGGCGTGCCCCCAGCCGCGCAGCGGCGAGGGGGCGTGCCCCGTCGTTGGCGCAAGTCATTGCGCTTGTCGCTCCTGTCTCGACGCCGACCCTGATTGCCCGACTCCTCCTCGGGCCCCTCCGCGGCCCGCATCGTCGTCGGGCGGCCCTGATGAATTCGTTATATCAACCTTGCTTGATTCTCCCGGTTTCCCATCCAGCGCCGATACCAAATCGGCCACCATTTGCACCAGCTCGAGATCACGAATTCGTGGCGCACCGACGCCACCGGCGCGCGGAATCGGGACCTGCACCGTCGACGTCGTAGCGCGGTAACGCGCACCCGGATACATCCGCGCCAGCCGCACCTGGGCAGAGTCCGGCAAGGTGATCGGCGCCAGCCGCACCGTGGCCGCCGACGCTGCCGACACTTCGGTGATGCCGGCGGCGCGACACAGCAGCCGGAGTCGTGCCACGGCCACCAGCCGCTGCGCGGTTTCGGGCAGCGTGCCGTACCGGTCGGTCAGCTCCTCGACGACGGCATCGACGTGCGCGTTGTCGGCCGCTGCGGCCAGCCGCCGGTACCCCTCCAGCCGTAGCCGGTCGCTGGGGATGTAGTCCGGCGGCAGGTGCGCATCGACCGGCAAGTCGATCCGCATATCTTTGGGCTCCTCGGCAGTGGTGACGGTGTTCCCGTCGGCCGCGGCACGATAAGCCTCCACGGCCTCGCCGACCAGTCGCACATATAGATCAAAGCCAACCCCGGCCACATGTCCGGACTGCTCGACACCCAGCACATTGCCGGCGCCGCGAATCTCCAAGTCCTTCATCGCCACCGCCATGCCGGCGCCCAATTCGTTGTTCTGCGCGATCGTCGCCAACCGGTCGTAGGCGGTCTCAGTCAGCGGGGCGTGTTGCGGATAAAGTAAATAGGCATAACCACGTTCGCGACTACGGCCCACCCGACCCCGTAGCTGGTGCAGCTGGGCCAGCCCGAAGGTGTCGGCCCGCTCGACGATCAAAGTGTTGGCGTTGGAGATGTCCAGACCGGTCTCGACGATCGTGGTGCACACCAAAATGTCGAACTCGCGGTTCCAGAATCCTTCGACGGTGGTTTCCAGCAGATCCTCAGGCATTTGTCCATGCGCGACGGCGACTTTGGCCTCGGGCACCAATCCCCGCACCCGCGCTGCCGCCTGGTCGATGGAGCTGACCCGGTTGTGCACGTAGAAAGCCTGCCCGTCGCGCAGCAGTTCTCTGCGCAGCGCCGCAGCGACTTGCTTGTCGTCGTGCGGCCCGACGTAGGTCAGTACCGGGTAGCGCTCTTCGGGCGGGGTCAAAATAGTCGACATCTCGCGGATCCCGGCCAAACTCATCTCCAGCGTGCGCGGGATCGGGGTGGCGCTCATCGTCAGCACGTCGACATGGGTGCGCAGCGCCTTGATGTGCTCCTTGTGCTCGACACCGAAGCGCTGTTCCTCGTCCACGACCACCAGGCCGAGGTCCTTCCACCGCACCCCGGTCTGCAACAGCCGATGGGTGCCTATCACGATGTCCACCGAGCCGTCGGCCAAGCCGTCGATCACGGCGCGGGATTCGCTGGCGTCGGTGAATCGGGACAGGCCGTTAATCCGGACCGGGAAGCCGGCCATCCGTTCGGCGAAGGTCTGCAGATGCTGATCGGCCAGCAGCGTGGTGGGCACCAGGACCGCGACCTGCTTGCCGTCCTGCACCGCCTTGAACGCCGCCCGCACCGCGATCTCGGTCTTGCCGTAGCCCACGTCGCCGCAGATCACCCGGTCCATTGGGATCGGTTTCTCCATGTCCGCTTTGACTTCGGTGATCGCGGTGAGCTGGTCCACGGTTTCGGTGAAGCCGAAAGCATCCTCCATCTCGGCCTGCCACGGGGTGTCCGGCCCGAACGCGTGTCCCGCGGAGGCCTGCCGCTTGGCGTACAGCGACACCAGCTCGCCGGCGATCTCCCTGACCGCTCTGCGGGCCTTCGTCTTGGTGTTGGTCCAGTCGCTGCCCCCAAGCCGGCTTAGCGCCGGCGCCTGCCCACCGACATACCGGGACAACTGGTCCAGCGAATCCATTGGCACATAAAGCTTGTCGGTTTCGTTCTGGCCTCGTTTGCTCGACGCATACTCCAGCACCAGATACTCGCGGCGGGCGCCGCCGACGGTGCGCTCGGTCATCTCCACGAATCGCCCGATGCCGTGCTGGTCGTGAACGACCAAGTCGCCTGCGGTCAACGCCAGCGGGTCGACGGTGTTGCGGCGTTTGGCGGCCAGCCGTTTGCCGCCCGTGGCGGTCACCCGGTTGCCCGTCAGGTCGGTCTCGGTGATGATCACCAGCGACGCGGTATTGCTCGAAATTATTAAACCGTCGTGCAGCGGGCCTTTGAGCACCCCGACCACGCCGGGCTTGGGTTCTGCTCCCGGCTCCAACATCGTTGCCGGCGTGTCGGATTCGGCCAGCTGCTCGACCACCCGGTGCGCGGTTCCAGTTCCGGGCGCGACGACCGCAGCGACCCCGCCCGTCAATACGTGGGCGCGCAGCATCGCAAAGATCTCGTCGATGTCGCGCTGATGGCCGCGGGCCGACGGTGCGGCCCGGATGTCCAGTTCGACCGCCGACTCGTCGGAAAGCTGGCTGAGCGTCCACCACCGATGGCCGGAGTCCCGGGTGGCGGCCCGCACCTCGTCAAGTTCGCGGAATCCCGAGCCGCCGAGCTGCTCGACGTCGATGGGTGAATCGCCGCCCAAGGCCGCCGCCGACCAGGACGCCTCGAGGAACTCGCGACCGGTCTTGATCAGGTCAGCCGCGCGGGTACGCACCTTTTCCGGGTCGCAGACCAGCACCGGCGTACCGTCGGCCAGCTGATTGGTCAGCAGCGACAAGTCGTCGGGCCTCAGCACCGGCAGCAACGCCTCCATGCCGTCGACCGGGATGCCCTCGGCGAGTTTGGCCAACATGTCGGCGACGCTGCCGGTGAAACCGTGCTCGGGCCGCGGCTGCTGTCCGGCCAGCTCGGCCGCCCGGACCCGCACCTCGTCGGTCAACAACAGCTCGCGGCATGCGACCGCGACCAGGTCCTCGACGCTGATATCGGGAATCGACCGCTGGTCGGCCACCGAGAACATCCGCATCTCGGTGACCTCGTCGCCCCAGAACTCCACCCGCACCGGGTGCTCGGCGGTCGGGGCGAAGATATCGAGGATGCCGCCGCGGACGGCGAATTCGCCGCGCCGACCGACCATGTCCACCCGGGTGTAGGCCAGCTCGACCAGTCGGGTGATAACCCCTTCGAACCCCCCGTCGGCGCCGGTGGCGCTGCCAGTGTCGCTGCCGACAGTAAAAGTGAGCGGCTCCCGCAAGCCCAGCTGCGGGGCCATCGGCTGCAG
>NZ_JBAPPI010000371.1:0-1752 GCF_049280035.1 Mycobacterium sp.
ATTAAAAACTCCGGGCCGATCTTGGACAGCCAGGTCGACTCGAGCGGAGCGATCAAACGCTGGTCCCACAACCTGAATGTCCTTGCCGCGCAGACTGCGCAGAACGACCAGCACGTGCAGAGCATCCTTAACCAAGGGGCACCGACCGCAGATCAGGTCAATTCGGTGTTCAACGACGTCCGCGACTCACTTCCGCAGACATTGGCGAATCTCGAGATCGTGCTCGAGATGCTCAAGCGCTACCACAAGGGTGTCGAGCAAATACTGGTATTCCTGCCGCAAAACGTTGCGGCCGGCCAGACGGAGACGGTGGCGTTTCCGGGCTACGCCTCCCTTGACACTGCGCTGACGATCAACCAGCCACCGCCGTGTATGACCGGCTTCCTCCCAGCATCTCAGTGGCGGTCTCCGGCGGACACCAGCCTGGCCCCGCTGCCGTCCGGAACATATTGCAAGATCCCGCAAGACTTCCCGGCTAACGCCGTGCGCGGGGCCCGCAATATTCCGTGTGTCGATGTCCCCGGTAAACGTGCCGCGACGCCTCGGGAGTGCCGCGACCCCAGCCCGTATGTTCCGTCAGGCACCAATCCGTGGTACGGCGACCCCAATCAGATCCGGAACTGCCCGGCACCGGGCGCGCGATGCGATCAGCCGGTAGATCCCGGCCACGTGATACCGGCGCCGTCGGTCAACAACGGCCTGAACCCACTGCCCGCCGATAGGCTGCCGCCAGGCGGGCAGACGCCGCCGCCGATCAGCGATCCGCTGCAGCGGCCGGGTTCGGGCACCGTGGAATGCAATGGGCAACAACCTAATCCCTGCGTCTACGTTCCCGGCGGGCCGCCCGCGGCCGTCTACAGTCCGCAGAGCGGTGAACTGGCAGGGCCCAACGGTGCGAAGTACGCGGTCGACAACTCGAGTAAAACAGGAGACGACGGATGGAAGGATATGCTGGCGCCGGCCAGCTGAGCGAAATGCCGAAAGTGATTGGTCTGGGCCAGCTTCGCAGTGATGCGTGCACGTATCTTGGGCGGGTCGCCGCCGGGGAGACGCTCGATGTCGTGCGTCGCGGCAAGCTGGTTGCCAGGATCGTGTCAGTCGGTGACGTGAGGGTGGCGCCGGACGCTGGGTGGGTCGGGCTGGACGAGCTGCGAACGCGCGCCGGCCGGTGCTTCGATAGGGTTGCCGCCGGGCAGACGATCGAGGTCCTCCGTGGCGGCGAGCTGGTTGCTCGCATCGTCTCAGCGGTTAGCAGTGAGGCCCGGAGGCCGGCCTAGTAGCGTGAGGCGGTGGCCGATATTTACCGCAGTCGCACCGTCGCGGCCGAGCCGAAGGAAGTCTGGGATGTTCTCGCAGACTTCGGCTCGATCAGTTCCTGGGCGGACAACATCGATCACTCGTGCATCCTCAATCACGGCAGCCACCCCGTCGGCACCACCCGGCGAGTCCAGGTCGGCCGCAACGCCTTGGTGGAGCGGATCACCGAGTTCGACCCGACATGGACACTTGCCTACGACGTCGAAGGCCTGCCCAAGCGCGTGCGCCGGTTCAATAATCGGTGGACATTGCGGGCTGCCCAAAACGGCACAACCGTCGTGACACTGACCAGCACAATCGAAATCGCGCCTGGCCGAATTCAAACGCTCGCCGAACGTGCGGCGTGTCGCGTCCAGGTGCGACAGTCCGACGTGATGCTCGCCGGGCTGGCGAAGCGATGGGAGAAGGCTGGTGGCTGATCGCCCCGACATCATC
>NZ_JBAPPI010000372.1:0-6910 GCF_049280035.1 Mycobacterium sp.
GTCAGGTGCACACCGTCGCTACGCACCTGGATGCCATCGACTTTCGCGGTGTAGACACCTTCCGGGCACAGCTTTTTGTTCAGGTCCAGTATTCCCACGCCCGCGCGTTGGCCGATGGTTCCGCTCAATAACGTGTTCCATTGTTTCACCCGCTCGGGTTGATCCTCTGGCCACAAGCTGCCATCCGGACGTTCGCCCCGCCGGCTGTAGGGCAGGTTGGCCACGG
Source organism: Mycobacterium sp. (assembly GCF_049280035.1). Classification (GTDB taxonomy): domain Bacteria; phylum Actinomycetota; class Actinomycetes; order Mycobacteriales; family Mycobacteriaceae; genus Mycobacterium. The sequence continues at coordinate 227 of NZ_JBAPPI010000372.1, forward strand.
TCAGCGGAGCGCCGCTGGCACTGAGAATATCTACCGCGCTGCGCAATTCACCGGCCATATATGCATCGAAGGCCGGGTCGCCGATGTGGGTCCACCTTCCCTCGTTGACCCGATCCACTGTTTCCCAGCGACCGACGATCAGCAGGATGGCGTCGGGCCGGTCGTCGGCGATTTGGGATCTCCATCGGCTCGGCCATGACTCACATTCGCTTTTCTGATCCAACGTCTGGCCGAGATAGCGGTACGGGCCGCCTCGCACCAAGCTGCAGCCGATCACGGTGTGGTCGACGAAATCGAACCCCGGCGTCGACGGTACGTAATGCATCAACGTCCAGCCGATCGAGTCGCCGAAGACCGACACGGTGAACGGCCGCCGCGGGTCTCGCTGCGCGACAGCGCGCGCCGGTCTGGGACCGTCCGGCGGGGACTGCGAAACGACCGCGACCGATGACACGCCAGGGGGCAAGCTGCCGTCAAGTGGCCCGCTGCCGGGCCGGGGAGAGACCGGAACAACCAGCAGGGTCACCGCGGCGGCGGTCGCGGCGGTCGCTCCGGCCAGCGGCAACAGCGGGACCCGCACCGGTCGCCACCTCCGGATGGGCCGCTCGATCGCCCACCACGACACGATGGACACCGCCAGTGTTGCGGCGCACCGGACACCGAATAACGACAGCCCAGACCAGCCGGTCCGTTCACCGTTGAGCACCAAAAAGATCGGCCAATGCCACAGGTAGACGCCGTAGGAGATGGTGCCCAGCCACGCCACCGGACCCCACGCCAGCGCAGCGGCCACAGGTCCGCGCTGGTCGAGCGCCACCGGGGCGATCACCAGCACCGCCGCAATCGCCACCGCAATCAGCAGACCTGCATGGAACTCGCGGGCGCTGCCGGTGGCGTAGTGAGTGGCAACTCCCAACAGCGTCAGGCCGATTAGCGGCAGCAGCCGAGCGGTCCATTTGCCCCACCGGGACCGGATCAGTGACCAGCCGCGGTTCAGCGACGACCAATCGCTCACCAGTAGCGCCGACGCCGCGGCGCCCACCAACAGCGCCTGTGCCCGGGTATCGGTGCCGAAGTAGACCCGGTCACGGGTGGCGTCGGACGCGAGCAGGATGGCGGCCGCAGCCGACGCCAGTGCGCCCAGCGTGGCCAGCAAGAACACCACCAGGCGGACGCCGCCCAGGGTGGCCCACCCCTGCCGACGACGAGCCCTGGCGGCCAGCGCCACCGCCACTGCCACCAGCAAGAGCGGCCAGACGATGTAGTACTGCTCTTCGACTCCGAGCGACCATGCGTGCTGCAACGGCGACGGCGGAGCGCCCTGGGTGAAATAGTCGGTCTTATCTGCGACAAACATCCAGTTGGCGACCCAGAAGAAGGCGGCGACCGCGTCATCGCGCAAGCCGGCAACGGCCTCGGGTGAAAAGAAGTGACGCCCGACCGCCACGGTCAGCACCATCAGCACCAGCGCCGGGAGCAGCCGACGGGCACGCCGAATCCAGAAGTCGCCCAGGTCAATACGGCCGCTTCGGCCGAGTTCGTCTAGCAGCAGCGAAGTGATCAGGAAACCGCTGAGCACGAAAAATACGTCGACACCGAGGAATCCGCCCGCCATGCCGGGAACGCCGCCGTGGTCGGCGAGCACCAGCGCGACTGCCACTGCACGCACGCCATCCAGCGCGGGAATACCCGGACGGCGCGGTGACCGTCCATCGCCATCGCTACTCCCGGTGGTGGCCAGCCGGCCGACATGCGGCGGAGCAACCCATCGGGGTCGCCGAGCACAGCGAACCGACGCGGGGTAAACCCCGGCCGGTCCCATGGTCACCTTTCCGGTGCTCCGACCGCTCGCCTGGCCGGTGCTGTCGTTGCCGCCGATACGTCGATGCCCTCCCTGCTGATTCCCGTCAGTTTAGGTGCGGCCACGCCGCATCAGCGGGAAGACACGTCGCTGCGGCAGCCGAAATATGCTGCTACGCAGAGCCGTGGGCGGCTGCTTCAGCGTCGGTGGCTAACGCGAGTTCTTCGAGCACGTCCGCGGTGTCTGCGCCCAGCTGCGGGGCCGGGCCGGCGACTCGGCCCGGCGTCCGGGAAAACCACGTCGGCACACCGGGAAACCGCACCGGGCCGTGCTCAGTGTTGAGGGTCTCGAAGAACCCGGCAGCGTTGAGATGCGGATTGTCGAACAGCGCGTCCGGCGTCCGCAGTGGCGCAGCGGGTATCTCCAGCGCGCGAAATAGCGCTAGCCATTCGTCGGTAGTTCGCTCCTTGAGCGTCTCGGCGAGCAAGGCGTAGACCGTGTCAATCTGGCGCGCCCGCCGCTCGAGGGTGGCATACAGATCGCTTGCCCAGGGCGGCTGTACGGCTTGGACGAAGGCCGACCAATGCCGGTCGTTGTAGATCAGCGCGGCGATGTAGCCGTCTTTGGTGCGGTATGGCTTGCGGTTGGGTGCCACCGTGCGGGGATAGACCGCTGGGCCGAGCGGGGGGTCGAACATGGCGCCGTTGGCATGTTCGACCAGCATGAACGACGCCATCGTCTCGAACATGGCGACCTCAACCTCTTGCCCCTCGCCGGTGCGTTCCCGGTGGAACAACGCCATCGTGGTGGCGTAGAGCGCTGTCAGGCCGGCGACCTTGTCCGCCATGATCGTGCCGACGTAGTTGGCCTCACCGGTGAGCTGTTCCTGAACGGCGGGCAGCCCGCATTCGGCCTGGATGGTGTCATCGTAGGCGGGCAGATCTCGATCGGGTCCGCGTCGGCCATATCCGTAACAGTTGGTGTAAACGATCGCGGGGTTGATTGCGGCGACCTGCTCGTAATCGAATCCGAGCCGGGCGATCGCTTTGGACCGCATCGAGTGGATGAAAACGTCCGCGGTTTCGATGAGCGTTCGCAGCGCGGCCTTGCCGACATCGGAACGCAGATCCAAGACGACGCTGCGCTTGCCGCGGTTCACATTGACGAACACCCCGCTCATGCCGGGTGCGGGTCCGACCGAGATGTAGCGAGTGTCGTCCCCTTCCGGCGGCTCGATTTTGATTACGTCGGCGCCCATGTCGGCCATGATCTGCGTGCAGTACGGCCCCATCACCATCGCGGTGAGGTCGACCACCCGCACCCCGGATAGCGGACCTGAACTACCGCCGCTAGCCACCGTGGGCTCCTTTCCGCTCGGCCATCGCGAAGCTGTAGCGGAGGTGCTCGACGTGACCGTCGGGCACGACGGGAAACACCAACGGGGCCTGCGTATCCCGGATAGCGTCCAGATCTTCGCCGACCTGCTCGATCGACCACGATGGACGAAATACGCCGGGCGTTTCGGCGATCACGACTCTGGCCACCCGTCCGGCGATGGCAATCAGCATCTCACCGGTGATCGAGCAGGATTCATGAGCCAACCAGCCCACCACCGGCGCCACCTGATCAGCGCACATCGGAGGATAGGCGGAAATATCCAGCCCCTCAGCCATTCTGGTCACCGCGGAAGGAACGATGACATTGCATAGCACGTTATCTGCGACACCTTCGAGCGCAACGACGTTGGACAGGCCGATGATGCCCGCCTTGGCTACGGCGTAGTTGGCGACACCGTGGTTGCCGTACAGGCCGCCGATCGATGACGTCAAAACGATGCGGCCGCAATGAGCAGCGCGCATCAGCGGGAACGCCGGCCGCACGACGTGGAAGGCGCCGCGCAGGTGGACATCGAGCAGCGCATCGAAGTCTTCATAACTCATTTCGGCCAAGGGCGCTCGTCGAACGGTGCCGGCGTTGTGGACGAGGATATCGATTCCGCCGTAGTGGTCGAGCGCTGTCCGGACGATCGCTTTGCCGCCAGCAGGTGTCGCCACCGACTCGGTGGACGCGACTGCCTCACCTCCGGCGGCCTTGATCTCGCGCACCACCTCGCCGGCTGGGCCGGTGTCAACACCGTCCCCGGTCAGGCTTCCGCCCGTGTCGTTGACGACGACCTTGGCTCCCTTCGAGGCCAACAGCAGCGCGTAGGAGCGTCCCAGTCCCCGGCCGGCACCGGTGACAACTGCGACCCGATCGTCGAATCTGAGCTCAGTCATTCGTGTCCAAGCACCAGACCATCCAAATCACCCTTGTCGCGCCATTCGGCCAACAGCTCGCCGAACGCGTAGAAGCCCGGTCCATACGGCTCGCCCAGGTGTGAGCGTATGCCCTCTCCCCCACCGCCGCCTTCATTGTTGTAATAGCCAGGCGTGCACTGGGAATCGAACGCCGAGTTGTCAATCGCGCTGTCCCGAATGGTTTTGCACCACTCGTCCTGCGCGCGTTGGGTGGGCTCGACGGTTGTTGCGCCGCGTGCCATCGCTTCGGCGATGACGTAAGCGATGTGTTCGCCCTGCAATTCGTAGTTGGCGGCGATGTTCGCCGAGATACCGACCTGGGTGAAGCCGGTGAAAAACTGGTTGGGAAAGCCCCGGCTAGTCATGCCGTGCAATGTCTGGTAGCCGTCGGCCCAATAGTCGAATAGCGACAGTCCGTCGCGACCTTCGATTGCGTCGATGGAGTACCGGCGGCTGATCTCGGTGGTGATCTCGAACCCGCTGGCATAGATGATGCAGTCGACCTCGTATTCGACGTCGTTGGCGACGAGTCCCTTTTCGGTCGCCCGCTGCACCCCCTTCGTCGACGACACGTCGATCAGGGTGACGTTCGGCCGGTTGAACGTCACCAGGTAGTCGTCGTTGGAACAAGGCCGCTTACACAGGAACCGGTAATAGGGCTTGAGCGCCTCTGCGGTGTCTTCGTCCTGCACAATGCTTTCCACGCGGCGGCGCAGGCGCTCCATGACTTTGTAGTCTTCCTCCTCGCGGATGGCCATGAATTCTTCCGGACTGAGTGCGGTGGGGTCATCCAGAGCGAGAACCCTGGCAGCCGTGTTCCTGCCGAGTTCGGTCCAGAAATCGCAAACCAGGTCTGGTTGGCCCAGCGCCATCCCTTCAAACGTCCACGCGTGAAAGTTGCGTTGCCGCTCTTTTTGCCAGCCCGGGCGAAGCGACTCCACCCATGCGGGATCGGTCGGCGTGTTGTTTCGGACGTCCACCGACGACGGTGTGCGCTGAAAAATGTAGAGGTGCTTGGCGTGGCGGGCAAGAAAAGGCGTCACCTGAATACCGGTGGCGCCGGTGCCAACCAGCGCGATGCGCTTGTCGCTCAGCTTGTCCAGTCCGCCGGAAGTATCTCCGCCGGTGTAGGAGTAGTCCCAGCGCGAGGTGTGGAAGCTGTGTCCTTTGAAGTCCTTGATTCCCGGGATGCCGGGCAGTTTGGGCCGGTGGAACGGACCCGAGCCCATGACGACAAACCGGGCCCGGATGTCGTCGTCGCGGTTGGTGCTGATCCGCCACCGGTTGATCGCCTCGTCCCACCGCAGATCGCGTACCCGCGTAAACAGGATCGCGGAATCGTAGAGCCCGAAATGCTTTCCGATGCGCCGGCAATGCTCGTAGATCTCGGTGCCGTCGGCGAACTTCTTAGATGGCATGAAGTCCAGCTCTTCGAGCATCGGTATGTAACAGTATGATTCGTTGTCGCACTGGATTCCCGGGTAACGGTTCCAATACCAGACGCCGCCGAAATCGCCACCCAGCTCGATGATCCGGACATCGTCGACGCCGGCCTTCTTCAGGTGGGCAGCGCACAGCAGGCCGGCGAAGCCTCCGCCGATGACGGCGACGTCGATGTCCTCCGATATCCGATTGCGGACCAGCGGCGGGGAATGCGGGTCGGTTTCGTAATACCCCGCGAAGTCGTCCTCGAGCTCGACGTACTGCTTGGATCCCTCGGCGCGCAGCCGCTTTTCCCGCTCGCGCCGGTATCTTTCGCGCAGCGCGGCGATATCGACGTCGTCAGGCGTCTGCGTGGGCTGGTCGCAGTTGGCAATCATATGGCGCCGCTCTCCCCCGCAAGCGGGTGGTGCCCCCACCTCATCGCTGCTCCCCTTCATTGTCGCCGGCGCTCATGCCAGGGCGTTCTCCGGGAGGGCCGCGGGGTGCAGGGGTGCCTCCATTTGGTGCGCCGCCGGTAGCACCTCCTTGGCGAACAGTTCGGTGCTGGCCATCGCCTCCTCGTGTGGCATCGTGCCGAACTGCGGGACGATGGTGAGCTCTTCGAAAGAGCACGCTTCTTGGGCGGCCTTGAGCCGGTTGAAGATCTCCTCCGGCGTGCCGATCAGCAGATTGGACGCGTGATATCCGGGAGTCTTGGGCTTACCCTTATCGTCTCCAGTTACCGAGGACGCCAGCACCGCGGTCGCGGTGGCTTCCCTGGCCGCGTAGGCCTCATATCCCTTGACGCCTTTGAAGTTGGAGGCGTCAGCGAATCCGTAATGGACGGTGACATCGCGGTTAGCCGTCCAGATCCACTCCTCGGTCTTGGCGGCATCGTCGGCGTTCGGCGTGCAGTACATGAACATGACGTTCTTCGGCTGGCAGGGCGGCAGGCCCTCCTCCTTGCGGAAGGTGTTCACCTGCTGTACTTCTCGCCCGGCGTCTTCGATCGGCTTGTTGCCGACAAACAGCGGCACCATCCCGCGGCGGGCCAGGATCTCCAGCGACTCGGCGGTCGAGGACGAGCTGTAGATCCGCGAGAACAAGTCACGGCTTTGGGGTTCGGGGCGCAATGACATCTCCGGGACAGTGAAGATCTCACCC
>NZ_JBAPPI010000373.1:0-5912 GCF_049280035.1 Mycobacterium sp.
GCCGAGCTGGGATGCGATCGCGGCGACGACAAGCCCCATCGCCCCGTTGTTAGGAGGCGCGCCGATCGGCGCCCCGGCCGCGGTGCCCGGCATGCCGGGAATGCCGGCTGCCAGTGCAGCCGGAAACCACTTCAACGGCTCCGCTCCCAAATACGGCTTCCGCCCGACGGTGGTGGCGCATTCACCGGCGGCCGGGTGACCGGCAGCCCTACAGCGGGGTGGTGTAGGCGGAGCTGATACCGCCGTCGACCAGGAACGTCGCCGCGGTGATGAACGAGGCGTCGTCGCTGGCCAAAAAGGCTACGGCTGCAGCGATTTCGTCGGCCTCGGCGAAGCGGCCCATCGGCACGTGCACCAGCCGCCGAGCCGCGCGCTCGGGGTCGCTGGCGAAAAGCTCTTGCAGCAGTGGGGTATTCACCGGCCCGGGGCACAGCGCGTTGACCCGAATGCCCTGGCGGGCGAACTGCACTCCAAGCTCCCGCGACATCGCCAGCACCCCACCTTTGGACGCGGTGTAGGAGATCTGGGAGGTAGCCGATCCCATCACCGCAACGAACGACGCCACGTTGACGATCGACCCTTTGCCTGCAGGCGCCATGTGCCGCAACGCCGCCCGGCAGCACAGGTAGACCGATTTCAGGTTGACGTCCTGCACCTGCTGCCAGACCGGCAGATCGGTGTTCTCGATCAGCTCGTCCTCCGGTGGCGAAATGCCCGCGTTGTTGACCGCGATGTCGACCGAACCGTAGGTGTGCGCCGCCGTGTCGAACAGCGTGTTGACCGCTGCTTCATCCGAAACGTCCACGCCGACAAACAGACCGCCCAGTTCGTCGGCGGCCGCCGCACCGCTCTGCTGGTCGATGTCGCCGATGACGACGGTGGCCCCCTCGGCATGCAGCCGCCGCGCCGACGCCAGGCCGATTCCGCCGCCGCCGCCGGTGACAACGGCGATCCTGCCGGCCAGCCGCCGGCTCAGATCGATGCTCATCATCCCACCCGTCCGCTCGCGTATACACGCGCTGCCTCGACAATCGCCGAGAACAGTCGCAGGTCGTCCAAACTCTCCTCCGGATGCCACTGCACCGCGAGCACGAAGCCCTCCCCGGGCGATTCCAGCGCCTCGATCACACCATCGGCATCCCATGCGCTGACGATCAGGCCCTTGCCGAGTTCGGCGATGGCTTGATGGTGATAGCACTGCGCGTCGACCGATTCACCAACCAATGCGGCCAGCCGGGTACCCGCGACCGTGCGCACCGGCAGTCGGCTGAACACCGCGTTGCCGGCCCGGTGCCCGCTGTGTCCGACGACGTCAGGCAGGTGCTGATGCAGCGTTCCGCCCAGCGCGACGTTGAGTACCTGCGCGCCGCGACAGATGCCCAGCACCGGTATTTCGCGCTTGAGCGCTGCGTCCAGCAGCGTGAATTCCCAGGCGTCGCGCTGACGGCCGGGCTGGTCGGTGGCCGGATGCGGCTGCTGGCCGTAGGCGGCGGGGTCGACGTCCTTGCCGCCGGTGATCAGCAGCCCGTCCAGGCCGTCGAGCACCCGTTCCGCGATGTCGGGATCGACCGGCTGCGGAGGTAGCAGCACAGCCACCCCGCCTGCCGCGATGACGCCCTGAAAATAGACAGCGGGCAGGAAGCTGGCGCGGACATCCCACACACCCATCTGCGCCTGGTCCAGATAAGTGGTCAAGCCAATCACCGGCGGTCTAGAAACGTTCAAACCCCCGCATCCTCTCCCAGTCGGTGACTGCCGCATTGAACGCCGCCACCTCGACGTGGGCGTTGTTGACGTAGTGGCTCACGACATTCTCCCCGAACGCCTGCTTAGCGACCGTCGACGCCTCGAAAAGCGCCGCGGCCTCGGCCAGCGTGCCGGGCAGCCGTTCGACATCGCCAACGGCCTGATAGGCATTGCCTGAGCACGGCTCGGGCAACTGCAAGCCCTGCTCGATACCGTGCAGCCCACCGGCGATCAGCGCCGCCACGGCCAGATACTGGTTGACGTCACCGCCGGGCACCCGGCATTCCACCCGCATATTGTCGCCGTGACCGACGATGCGCAGCGCACAGGTCCGATTGTCGAGTCCCCACGCCACCACGGTAGGCGCAAAGCTGCGATCGGCAAACCGCTTGTAAGAGTTGATGTTCGGCGCATAAAACATCGTCAACTCGCGCAATGTAGCCAACTGGCCGGCGACGAAGCTGCGGAACGTTTGCGACATGCCTCGCTGTTGCTCAGCATCGGCGAATACTGCGGAGCCATCCGTCGCCCGAAGCGACAGGTGAATATGGCAGCTGTTGCCCTCGCGCTCATCGTATTTCGCCATGAACGTCAGGGCTTTGCCGTGCTGGTCGGCGATTTCTTTAGCCCCGTTCTTGTAAATACTGTGGTTGTCGCAGGTGACCAGCGCCTCGTCGTAGCGGAACCCGATCTCCTGCTGACCCTTGTTGCATTCGCCCTTGGAAGCTTCCCAACGCAGACCCGCACCCTGCATGTGCTGTCGAATGTCGCGCAGCAGCGGCTCCATCCGGCTGGAGGCCTGCACCGCGTAGTCCATGTTGTAGTCGCTGGCCGGAATCAGCCCGCGATAGCCGTTCGCCCAGGCGTGCCGGTACGTGTCGTCGAAAACCATGAATTCCAGTTCGGTCGCGACATAGGCGCGCAGCCCGCATTGGCTTAGCCGGTCAAGTTGACGACGCAGGACGCGACGCGGCGCCGGCTCGACCGGGCTGCCGTCATGCCACGCCAAATCGGCCAGCACCAGCGCTGTCCCGGGCAGCCACGGAATCAGCCGAAGCGTCGTCGGGTCCGGCAGCATCACGATGTCGCCGTACCCGGTGTCCCAGTTCGACATCGCGTAACCGCCGACGGTGGTCATGTCGACGTCGACGGCGAACAGGTAGTTGCAGCATTCGGCACCGTGCTCGGCCACCTCGTCGAGGAAGAACCGCGCGGCGACCCGCTTGCCCATCAGCCGGCCCTGCATGTCGGTGAACCCGACGATCACGGTGTCAACATCACCGGCGGCGACCAGTCGCCCGAGCTCATCACGCGACAACGGCGCTTGGCCTTCAGTGCCGCCAGGGCGATGGTTTTCCGTCACCAGGTGCTGGTGCGCAGGACGATCTCGGCAGCCAACTGGGCGGTCGACTCGTGCGCGTTGCGCCGGGCAAGCAACTCCACCACGCGGTAATCGCCGTAAACGAACCGCTGGCTGGCGCGGGCCACCGCCTGTGCAGCCGGTGTGCTGACCAGCGCGGTTGTGTTGATCTCGACCGGCGGACAGTGGTCGTCGCGGATCACCCCGGTGGCATCGGCGACCCGTGGATGCCCGCGGTCGATGGCCACCAGACCGGTGAAACGGTCCAGCCTGGTCGCCGCCAACTCCCAGGCCAGCTCGCCGCCCACCCGATCGCCGACCAGTACGCCCCAATTGATGTCGAGCGAGTCGAGAATGCCTACCACAGATTTGGGTGTCAGTCGTGAGTCCGGGCCGACGACGATCGTCCGCAGCGACGCGGTGTGCAGGCGCTCACACACCGCGTCGTACGCGGCTGGCGCGCGCTGCGCGGCACCCAGCAACACCACGACGGAGCCCTGGTCCGGACCGGTATCACTCACCTGGATGGGAAACCCGTCGACGGTTGTCATCATCGTCGAGAGCACTAAAGCAAATTACAGCCAATTGGCCCGCGCGCGGGCCGTTTTCGCGTAGTTAGTTGACACAGCTTCAATTGGAAACGTTCTCGCAACATCGAACTGACGCGTCAATTTGCGACGACGACAGCGACAATAAGGAACGGCCATTTTGAAAACTTTTGGCTGACCGCCGTTTTGGAACGACAGGCGACGTTGTCAGTGCAGGGCGGCGACGACGGTCGGACGCGGCGGTGGGCCGCCGCTTAACAATCCGATGACTGCATCGACGTCGGTGTGGGCGTCCAACAGATCGGCCATCACATCCAGCTGGCCATCCCGCCGCGCCGAAACATCAATGTCTTCAGCCACCACAAACCCATCGCGGCCGGTTGCCGCCGCGGCGTTTGTCAACCAAAGGCGACGAAAGTCGTCATTGTCGAACAGGCCGTGCCAGTGCGTCCCGAATACCTGGCCGCGCCGATACCCCTGCGGGGACCCGTCCACCTCGAACCAGCCGGCCTCCGCGCAGCGGGCCACCCGGCCGTGGTGGATCTCGTAGCCGTGCAGCGATCCCTGCCAGCGGCGCAGCACCTTGTCAGGAGCGAACACGATATCGGCGTCCAGCAGCCCGATGGCCTGAACCCGGCCCGACTGGCTTTCCACCGGGTCGTCGATCCAGCGGCACAGCATCTGGAAGCCACCGCAGATGCCCAGCACAGTCCGGCCGGACGCGGCATGCGCGGCGATGGCCTGGTCCAGCCCACGCTCCCGCAGCCAGCCCAGGTCGGCGACGGTGGCCTTGGTGCCCGGCAGCACGACGACGTCGGCATCCACCAGGTCGGCGGGTTGGCTGACCCAACGCACCAGCACGCCGGGTTCGCAGGCCAGCGCTTCGATATCGGTGGAGTTGGAGATCCGCGGCAGCCGCGGCACCGCGACCCGTAGCCACCCCGAGCCGTGCGGCGGTTGCGGTCTGCCGATGATGCGGTGGGCCAACACCGACACCGAATCCTCGGCGTCGAGCCAGAGGTCGTCGCAGTACGGCAGCACCCCGTAAGTCGGACGGCCGGTGAGCTCGGCGAGTTGCTGTAACCCGGGCTCGAGCAACGCCGCGTCGCCGCGAAACTTGTTCACGATGAACCCGGCGACCAGCGCCTGGTCGTCGGGCTCGAGCACCGCCACAGTCCCGAACAGATGCGCCAGCAGGCCGCCGCGGTCGATGTCGCCGACCAGAATCACCGGCAAATTCGCGGGGCGGGCCAAGCCCATATTGACGAGGTCGGTTGCGCGTAGGTTGATTTCGGCCGGCGATCCGGCGCCCTCGCAAATCACCGCATCGAATTCGGCTCTCAGCTGCGACAATTCGTCGAGCACGACACTGAGTAGCTGGTTGCGATGCGACCAGTACTCGGTCGCGGTGACCGAGTCGACGGCCTGTCCCCGGATTACCAGTTGCGAGGCCGTATCGCTGCCGGGTTTGAGCAGGATCGGGTTGAACCGCACGCTGGGGGCCAGACCGGCCGCGCGGGCCTGCATTGCCTGGGCTCGGCCGATCTCACCGCCCTCGATGGTGACCGCGGAATTGTTCGACATGTTCTGCGCCTTGAACGGCGCGACCCGAATGCCCTTGCGCGCGAGCAACCGGCAGAGTCCGGCGACCACCACCGACTTGCCGGCGTCGGAGCTGGTGCCGGCGACCAGCAGCGCACCGCTCACGGCTTGGGCGCACCGGTCACGGCAGGGTGAGGATGTCCACGCCGGACTCGGTGACCAGCAACGTGTGCTCGAATTGCGCAGTCCATTTGCGGTCTGTGGTGACCACGGTCCAGCCGTCGTCCCAGATCTCGTAGTCGAGCGCGCCGAGGTTGATCATCGGCTCGATGGTGAACGTCATGCCCGGCTCGAGGATCGTGGTGACCGACGGCTGGTCGTAGTGCAGGACGACGAGTCCGTTGTGAAAGGTGGTACCGATGCCGTGACCGGTGAAGTCGCGAACGACGTTGTAGCCGAACCGGTTTGCGTAGGATTCGATGACGCGGCCGACCGCCGACAGGGCACGGCCCGGTTTGACGGCCTTGATCGCCCGCATCGTCGCCTCATGGGTGCGCTCGACAAGCAGCCGATGCTCTTCGGAGACGTCGCCGGCCAGAAACGTGGCGTTGGTGTCCCCGTGCACGCCGTCGATGTAGGCGGTGACGTCGATGTTGACGATGTCGCCGTCTTCGATCACCGTCGAGTCGGGGATGCCGTGGCAGATGACCTCGTTC
>NZ_JBAPPI010000374.1:0-15673 GCF_049280035.1 Mycobacterium sp.
CGGACACCATGCTCAGCGACGTGGGACCCTGCCAGGGCCCGCTCGTCAGGGACGAGATCACCGACGAATAGGACGCCGCTGTGGACTGCAAATCATTGGCGAGCCCGTCCCAGGCCGCTGCGGCGGCCACCAGCGACCCCGATCCCGGACCGCTGTAGATCCTGCCCGAGTTGATCTCCGGCGGAAACGCTGCGTAGAACATCCCTATACCCCTTGCCTTTTCGTCGACAACTGGCCGGTCATCTCAGTCAGTCCTCGAGCGCCGGGATCACGATGATGGTGGCTGCGGCGGGATCCGCCTCCGCGACGACGCCGCCGAGTGAGCCCACACGAGCACCACTGCTCACCGACTGCGTCGCGCTGGCGGCGACGGCCCGTCCGGCCAGGCTCGACGCCGCCATCTGGCTGAACATGCCGCCCTGGCCGGCCAGTGACGCCTCCGGGACGGCCGCCTCCGCCAGGTTGGTGGGCAGCGCGGCGGCGAGCATTCTGACCTCCGGGGCGGCTTGGGTCCAACCCTGCGGCACCGACATGCTGCCGACCAAGGCTGCGCGGCCCATCGATCCCGATACCGGTCCCGCACCGAAGGCCGCACTGAGATGCGGCGTCGCCAACTCACTTGCCAGCGGGGCCAATGCCCCGGTGATGGGCTTCGGGCCGGCCAGAAAGGCAGCGGCGCCTTGTCCGTTTTGGCCCCAGGCATATCCCTGACCGAACGACAGGAAAGGGCCACCCGGTATGGAAGTCAACCCCTGGAGCGAGTAGGGCCCGGACGTGATGGTCGAAAAGATGGTGTTCCAGTTTGTCAGGTCGGTCAAGAGCCCCGGTGGCAATGTGGCTGTGGTTAATTGCGGCAATGAGAGTCCCGACAGCAAGTTCCCCGATGCCGTTGTCGGCGACTGCAATAGGCCGTTCGCGAGGTTCTGCAGCGCAGTCGGCAGCGAGCTGATGAATTGGGCCAGCTCGGTCCCGATGTTCGACGCGCCCGAGGTGCTGGTCGCTTGGCTGACCGCCGCCGCTTGCAGCGGCTCGGCCGCAGCATTGGTGGTCTGCGGCGGCTCGGTGAACGGCGTCAGCTGCGCCGCCGCGGCAGCCGAGCCGGCGTACCCATACATCGCGCCAGCGTCCTGAGCCCACATTTGCATGTAATGGGCTTCGGTGGCCGCGATCGCCGCGGTGTTCTGCCCCAAGATGTTGGTTGCGATCAGTGTCATCAACAAAGTCCGGTTGGCCACGATGACGGGCGGGGGCACTGTCTCCGCGAACGCGGCCTGGTAGGCGGCGACCGCGGCGCGCGCCTGAGTGGCGGTCTCCTCAGCCTGTGCCGCGGTGGCGTTCATCCAACTCACATACGGCGCAACCGCGGCTGCCATCGACGTCGACGACGGGCCCTGCCACGAACTACCCAGGCCCTCGACGACCGTCTGGTAGGACGACGCCGTGGAAGTCAAGTCGTCAGCAAGCCCGTCCCAGGCCGCGGCAGCGACCAGCATCGGCCCGGGCCCCGCGCCGGCATACATCCGGCCCGAGTTGATCTCCGGCGGTAATGCCCCGAAATCCATTCTGTAACCTCCCGTGGCTGGCTGGTCGCAATACGTTCACGGCTTCGTAACCGAGGTGGCCGCACGTAGCTCATGAAATGAACAGGGACCAGTGCCGTCTCGCCCAAAATATTGAAATTGTCAGTAGCTCAACAGATTTCGAATGCCCCCAGCTTCAGGTGATTGGAAACCATTGCCCGACAACGCGGGAGATCTCGATATAGAGCGGGATCCCGATCGTGACGTTGTACGAGAACGTCAAACCCAACGACGCGGCCAGTGGCAGCGTCGGACTCGCTTCGGGGATCGCCAGACGCTGAACGGCAGGCACGGCGATATAGGATGCGGCGCCGCAGAGCACCGCGAATAAGACATACGTTCCCGGCCCGAAGTTGGTATCGGTGAGGTAGGCGTAGGCGTGCGCGACGACGATCCCCAGCGGGGCGAAGAGGTTGGGCGCCAGCAGGCCGAACAAGATGAACCCGCGGCCGGCGGCCTTGAGGTCCCGCAATTTACTGGCGGCTGTCATGCCCATCTCGAGCAAGAACAGGCAAAGCGCGCCCTGGAACGCCGTGATGAATAACGAGTCGGCGTCGTGAGTGACTTTGTGTCCCTGCAACCCGCTGACGAACCCAATGACGATGCCGCCGAACAGCAGACACAGTCCCGGATTGAGAAAGACCTCCCGCAGCAGCTTGCGTGAGAGTATTCCCTCCCCAGCACCATCCCCCCACCCGGGACGGCGGCGCCTTCTCAGCGCGTACTGCACCTGCTCCTCGGTGTCCGGTTCGATGTCCAGTTGCTGTCCGGGAGCCGGCTGGGCTGCCGCGCCGGGACCGACCATCGCCGGCACCGGCGCGATGTAGCCGGGCTCGTCCGGCATGTTCCCGTCTGGGTCCATCCCCCGATGCCGCAGCCGCGCAACCAGATACAGCGCAACCAAGCACCCCGGGATCTCCATAACGGCCAGCATCACCGGCATGTAGGCGTCAAAGGCCAGCCCGACGCCGGCCAGGACGGCCACGCAGGTGGCGAAAGTGCCCGCCGAGTCCGACCCGTAATAGCCGGCGACTGTTGCCTTATCCACTCGCCGCAGCGCTGTCAGGCGGCTCAACAGCAGGTATGCGAGCATACCGATCACAAAGTTCAAGACAAACCCGGTGATCATGAATCCCACAATGTGGCCGATGCTCGAAGCCTTGATTTCGGCGAGTTCTTCGCCGCCGTGCCAACCGATGGCCACCAGCAAATACATCGTCAGGCCCTGGTAGATGACGTAAGGGAACTCGAAGTCCACCTTCAGGATCCTGAGCAGGAATCCGAAGTAGAAGAACAGCAGCAGCGGCTTGAACAGGTTGTGGAGGAAGTTGTGCAAGAACTCGGCGAGCATTGATTCTTCCCTATCCTTTGAAACATCGACGGTGATGATTTGCCTTGTAGCTCAGCACTTTTACTCTTTCTAAATCCGCGGGCTCGATGATTCAGGCTGAAACCAGTTGAATTGCCTTTGCAGCCGCGCTACTGGTCGTCACCGTGCAGCAGCTGAGTAGAGGTATCGGCCTGACCACGAAATGTGAGTGGCCGCAGGCCGATTCAGGGAACGAAATGGTCATTGATGTCGAAGACGGAACTCATTTCGCTCTAACACCTCCTTACGGCCAGGAATCCGACGCGTTGCACAAAGGGATGAGGCATTGTGATGCGATAGGCGTCTTTCGACGCAATCTCGACGACACTGTCCCACAGCGTGATTCCCGCACGTTCGAGGTCAGCGCTCAATATCAGTGCCGAACTCACTTAGCGAGCCGCTTGAACAAGATCGTGATTCTCGGAGTTACTGGTGTCAATCGCCTTTACGGTTTGTTGACATGAGTTGACGGTGACCTTAACGGCCTCATGACGCTGCCCGCCCACCTGCCCTTTTGCTGTGAGACACCTTGAGCGTATGGAATGACGAAGTGGTGATCGTGTCTGGCGCAATATCTTTGGGTCTCATCTGCTGAAGTACTGACCGGGCTCGAGCGATGTGCTTTCTCCAAAAGCCTTTCGTACCAATCCGAAGGGATGTCACGTGGCAACTTACTGGGCGGCGGTGGGCGATGGGCTTGTTCGTGAAGCGAACGTGCCCAGGAGCTTCTCGACAAGCCGGCGATGCGTGGTGTTCTGCGAGGCCGCAAACAGCCATCGGCCGTCGGTGCGCACCGCGATGGTGGTATTTACCCGGGTATTGCGCCGACTCCGTCGCCCTCCCCCCTTCGCCACAGCGCCTTTCGCATGGACTAGCGCCACGTCCGGCGTCAGAAACCTCAGCTGGGTGATCTCGAATTCCAAGCTCGATCCCTTGAGGAACTTCTTGAACAGCGGTGCATAAGATGCTGCGATCGCCCCGCGGCCCTTGTAGTGGCTGCCCAGGAAAGTCACGTAGTCCGCGTCGGGAGTGAACACGCTGGCGTAGGCCTCGGCATCGCCCGCATCCCAGCCCTCAACCTGGCGATCAAGCAGCTCGCGGATGGCGTCTTCGTCGGAGCGCCGCTCGGCATCGGTCATGCGCTACTCCCCGGTGTCTTAGAGAATTCTTAACCTAACCGATTGCCGGACAGGTGGCCCACATCGAGACCAACCCGTGACGTCCGGCGTCCGACCGAGTGCTGAAAGCCGATCTCGAAGACCGACTTCTAGCTGGCGGAAAGCTACGCTGGCGGGCATGGCCATCGAATCCACCATGCTTGCCCTCGGCACCCCCGCGCCGTCCTTCACGCTGCCTGCGCCAGCCACTGGCGCCACCGTCAGCCTGGATGAGCTCACGGGACCCGCGCTTGTCGTCACCTTCATCTGTAACCATTGTCCCTACGTCAAGCACGTCGCCGCCGGGCTCGCCGCGCTCGGTCGAGACCTCCACGACCAGGGCATCGCGATGGTCGGGATTTCCAGCAATGACGTGGCTACTTACCCGCAAGACGGGCCGGACGAGATGGTTGCCGAGGCCCGCCGCCATGGCTGGACGTTTCCATACCTCTACGACGAAACTCAGGACGTCGCCCGGGCGTTCTCGGCGGCCTGCACGCCCGACACGTTCGTCTTTGACGGTGAGCGCCGACTCGTCTACCGCGGCCAGCTTGACAACTCCCGCCCCGGGAACGATCTACCGGTGACGGCCGCTGATGTTCGGGCAGCGGTCGACGCCGTATTGGCCGGGCGCCCGGTCGACGCCGACCAGCGGCCGTCGATCGGTTGCGGGATCAAGTGGCGATGAGCCCAGCTCCCGTTGACAAGACGAATTACGTTGCCGCCTAACGATACCCGCGTTTCAGTAGATGACGGGCGCCGGCGTTCATGGCTTCGGGGCTCGCGACGGTGAAGCCGAACGCGTTGGCCAGTCGGTCGGTGATATTGAAGACGAGCGAGACCGCCAACGCGTCCTTGATCTGTTGGGGAGACACCGAGGCGTCCAGAACAGCTCGGATGTCTTCTTGCTCAATGCTGTTTTGTTGTGCGAGCTTGCCGAGCATGCGCAGCGTTGCACGAAGTGGCTCATCGATCGGCGCCGTATCCAAATCGGCTAGCGTGCTGGCGACCTTGGTTTCGTCGCCGTACCACATCGACGACGTGGCGCGGTGCGCCGAGACGCAGAATGGGCACTCGTTGGCCTTGGAGACGTAGGCGGCCATCAACTCGCGATCGCCGATCGACCAGTCGGATTTTCCGCGCATCGCTTCGTGGGTGAGCGGGCCACCACCGTAGAAGCCCGGGCGGTAGAACGCCAACTTCACGGCGTCGACGACGGGGTGGCCGGAAACCGCCCGGATGAGCGCCATTATCGCCTTGGCGTGTAAGCGATGACCCCGGTCGAGGATTTCCAGCCTCATGGTTCAGGTGCTTCTTCGGTTGCGCTGGCCAAGGCGGCGAGCGCGGTGGTGTACTGACGGCTCGCCTGCCCGACGGCGGCGCATATCACGATCTCGAAGATCTGGTCTTCGCTGAGGCCCGCCGCGCGAACGGCGGTGACATCCGCATCGGTGATTTGAGATGCGTGGTTGGCCACCTTCTCGATCAACGCGCGAATGGGCTCGTTGAGGGTGGCATTCTCGAATGCGGCGCGCCGCAGCTCGGTTGTTGCTTGCCCGTCGCCTTCCAGCACGCGGGCGACGAGCTCGCGATGCAACTGGGTTATCTCGGTCATGCGTGAAGAAATTCTCCCTGTCGGTTCGGCGTCAGCTTCCCATCGCGGTACGGTACGCGCCATCCTCACACCGGAATGCCTCACCCGGGCCCGTGATGTCGCCGCTCAGATGACCACATCCGCCGAAAGCGTCACCAGCGCCGCCGATCTCCTAGAAGCCAATGCGCTAACCGCCTAACTCGCCGGAGATCCCGCGTTCGATGCTGGCCTGGGTTGCGGCGGGCAAGACGATGAGGCCGTCGAGTTCTCTGCGCGCGCGGTCATAGGCGTTCTGACGCTCTTGCGGAGTTGCAGCGGAGTCTGACGCCATGCGCAACAGATTCGCAGCGCGCGCAATTCGCTGCTGTCCGTCTTGTGAGAAGTCCGTTCTTCGCCTACGTTTCGCCTCAGCCTCAGCGATGTTGAACGCGGTCACATAGTCCTCGACAGCGGCCAGGTACCGCGCCGCCGCGTCGCCGTCCTCGAGGAGATCTTCGGCTTTCGCCGGGCGCAGGAAGTCTGCGCGGAGCTTGGCCTTGTGAAAGTCGATCGTCAGCGGATCGCGCATGTCGGTCATCAGCGGGAAGTCGAGGAGCCTGGCGAAGTCGAGTTCATACTCCAGCCAGCGGGTGTCGGTTCGGTCGTGCTCTCGCAGCACGCGGGTGAGCGAGCGCCACTGGGCGGCTTGATTGCCGCCGATCCCCACCCGAACGGGACCAGGCGAGCTTTCAGCTGGGCGCCTATTGGCGGAGAACGCTCGTATCGCAGCGATGATCACGCCCGCCAGCGGGACGACCACCAGAAGAAACTCCGCCAACCGGAACAGCAAACCCACACGACCAGGATGCCACCGCCAGTGACGCCAGAATGCTAGCGACCAAGATCCCACTGCCCGAAATCCGGCGCAAGGACGTCGTCCACGTCTACGTGGATGCCTGCCAAGGGGGGACCAGGGCTGGACGCGGTGTTGACCACAGCTTGGTAGAGCACCGCCCTTGGCTCGCGCTCACCGTGAGACCACGCGCTCGTCTGCCATGCCCACCAGTGCCCTGCACTGGTCGAGCGTCCCACTACGCCGTCATCGATCGCCCACGCACATGCCCGGGAATGCCCATAGATGCCTGTGCGATCGACTCCCAGCACCGAGTTGATTCCTCGAAACCACTGAACTGCAACACTTTTCCAGGTGCTGAGGTCGATGTCCTCATCGACGCTGAAAAAGATCGGCGCCGAGGCCGCACCCCCGGCCGCCGCGTGCAACCGTTGAGCCGTCTGAGCGTCTTTCACGCCGCCGTCGTACCCGCGAGTGAAATCCGAAGGGTCAGGCCAACCGGGCTTGCCGTACTGGTAGTTGCTGACGATGTGAAGACCCGCTGCGCGTAGCGCATCCGCGTACTCCCGGGTGACAGGTTTGAAATCGAAGTTTGCGCCGGGCCGCGACTCGGACACATAGACCACTGCCCCGTCATAGCCTGCCGATTTGATTTGATCCGCCGGAACCAGGTGCTCGGTAAAATCGATCAGCTTGGCATTCGCGGCTGATGCTTGGTGCCCGTCGAATGTGCCAGCCAGCGTACCCACGCCCAATAGAGCCGGTGCGAACAAAAACTTCAGGACTTCGCGTCTGGAAACAGGTCGCATATCGGCCTCAATGGGTAAGGAGGGCAAGTGCACTCCAGCGGCTGCCGCCCGGGCGGCGTGGATCTGTCTGGGGCAGCCAGGCGATCGGGCGCATGAACATTGGTAAGCGACGGTATCGGTGCGCGGCCACAAAGAGCGATTCGACTTCGAGCGTGCGCCAGCCCAGGTCTTCGAAGTAGGCCAGCCCGTTCTCGGGTGCGAACTTGAACGGCGCGTTTTGCAACATGCCGGCCATCTTCTTGTTCATCATCTTCTGCAGGCCCGGAAAGGCGAAGTCGAGCATCCACCAGGCCACCTCGGGCCGCTTGATCGCCCCGGAAAGCGCGACGACGTCACGGTCTTCCAGATACATCAGCAGGCCCTCGGTCAAGACCAGCGCTTTGCTAGCGCCGTTTAGCGCCTCGTCGAAAAATGCGTCACGGTCGGCCGGGTCGGCCAGGTCGACCGCCGCCCGGGTCAACCGGCATCGCGGGGTCTGGTCGGAAAGAAGTTGCGTCTTTTCCGCGAGCAGCTGCGGCAGATCCGCTTCTATCCAAGGAAAATCGGACGGCAGGTCCAAACGATACGGCCGGGTGTCCAAGCCGGCGGCCAGGTTCAATACCCGGTCGCAGCCGTCGGCGATCGCTGTGGCAATGGCATCGTCGATGAGTTTGGTGCGCGCGATGAGCCACCAGCCGTTGCGAGTGGACCGTGGAACCCTGGCGACGATCGCGCGGCCGTGCTCACCGGCGAGGCGTTCGGCGAACGGGTCGTTGAACAACGCATCGGCTCGCGCCGATTCGGTTGCCCGATGCAACGCCGTCCACCGGGCCGTATCGGAAACGTGGGTGATGAAGTGCCCGGTCTCTGACATATCTTGCGTTATAGCAACCGACCGCTGGTGGAAAGAGGTCGGGGTCGTGTAGAAGAGTCGTGTGGACGATCCGGCCGTCAGGTCTTTCAGTCCGTCGACGCTTCGCGAAGCGATGGCCCGGCGGCTGTATCGCCGATCGGTGGCTATGGGGCAAATCGCGGTGCCAGCCGTTCCGAGCTTGATCGACGAGTATGTCAAGATGTGCGACAACCTATTTGCCAGCGTCGGCGTCCAGTACTCCCCCGAAGAATTCGCTCAGCTGAAGACGGTGTTAGAGAGTCAATTGGCGGAGGCCTACCGGACCTCATCACGGTCGAACATCGTCATCTCGTTCCATGCGCCGTTCGGCACGGCGCTGAATTATCGCGTCAATGTCGAATCGGTGACGATCGCCGGCGCGTACGACGGCTGGGTCGCCACTCGCGAGGGATCGCTGTTCGGCATCGAACCGGACGCCCGGGTGTCGGCGCTAGCCGGCGAAACCGCCGATCCCGGCAGCTTTCGGGTGCTCGATGTCGGCGCAGGCACCGGGCGCAATGCCCTGGCCCTAGCGCGCCGCGGGCACCCGGTGGACGCGGTCGAGATCGCTTCGAAGCTCGCCCACATCATCCGATCGGAGGCCGAACGCGAATCACTCGACGTACGCGTCATCGAGCGTGATGTCTTTTCGAGTTTGGACGAGGTCCGCAGCGACTATCAGCTGATAGTGGCCTCCGAGGTGGTGCCCGACTTCCGGACGACGCAGCAGCTGCGTGGCTTGTTCGAACTCGCCGCGCATTGCCTGGCTCCCGGCGGGCGATTGCTGTTCAACACTTTCGTGCCGCGCCAGGGTTATGTCCCCGACGATGCCGCGCGTGAACTCGGGCAGCAGTGCAACACCATGATCTTCACCGGGGAGGAGATGGCGAACGCAGCCGACGAGCTACCTCTTGAGCTCGTTGCCGACGACTCCGCCTACGAGTACGAGAAACTTCACCTGCCCGAGGGTGTTTGGCCGCCCACGGCCTGGTTTGCCAACTGGGCCAGCGGGCTTGATCTATTCGACGTCGAGCGGGAGGAATCCCCGATCGATTTGCGCTGGCTCGTTTACCAGAAGGCCTCCTCCCCCTTGGGTCTCGCGTAGCCATGGCTGATGAACTCCACTTTGTCGATGCGAACGGACTGAACTTCGCTTATCTCGAGGACGGCTCCGGACCTCTTGTGCTCATGCTGCACGGGTTCCCGGACACGGCGCACAGCTGGGACGATCTCCGGCCGCGAATCGCCGCGAAGGGATACCGGGCGGTCAGCCCGTTCATGCGCGGCTACCACCCCACCGCGATCCCGGATCGCGACGCGGATCAAGAGACCCTGGCGCGCGATCCGCTCGCGTTGATTGAGGCACTCGGCGCCCGTGACGCCATCGTCATCGGCCACGATTGGGGAGCTTCGGCCGCCTACGGCGCCGCGGCGCTCCGCCCCGATCGAGTGAAGAAGCTTTTCGTCATCGGCATTCCACACCCGGCAGCGTTGAAACCGTCGCCGAAGAAGCTCTGGGGTGTCCGCCACTTCGCGGTATACAAGTTGCCGGGAGCGCCGAACCGCTTCGCGCGCAACGACTTCGCGGCACTTCCCGCGATCTATCGGCGATGGTCGCCGGACTGGAATCCCGATCCAGCGGAGTTCGACGCCGTCCGCGCGACCTTCTCCAACCCGGCGAGCTTGAACGCCGCGTTCGGTTACTACCGAAAGCTCTCGCCAATACCCAGCGCATCACTAAAAGCGCGGATCACTGTGCCGACGGTGGTCTTTGCGGGGCTCGGTGATCGAATCGTCGCGCCCTCGGACTACCGGGGCGCCGCGCGGATGTTCGAAAGCGACTACATCGTCGAGGAAGTACCCGGCGGGCATTTCATGCATCGGGAGCACCCCGGCGTGTTCGCCGAACGGCTCCTGGCCCACCTCTGACCGGGGCTGTCCGTCACGGATGCGCGGGGGCAGCTAGCCGGCTGCTATCGTGCTGTGCCTATGCCCGAGATGGATCGTCGCACGATGATGTTGATGACCGGGGTCGGCGTGTTGGCAGCTGCGGTCCCCATCCGACAGGCCCGGGCTTATCCGCGCCCACCCGACGCACCGGCAGGTTCCTACGTCTTCCACGACGAATTCGACGGGTCGGCCGGCTCGGCCCCTGATCCGTCGAAATGGGCGGTGTCGAAAGCCCGCGAGACGATCAAGGATCCGACGTATTGGGAGCGACCTGAGAACATCGGGCAGTACCGCGACGATCGTCGCAATGCGTTCCTCGACGGCAACTCCAACCTCGTCCTGCGTGCTGCGAAAGAGGGCCCGACGTACTTCAGCGGCAAGGTTCAAAGCCTGTGGCGAGGCGGTGTCGGCCACACCTGGGAAGCCCGGATCAAGCTCAATTGCCTGACCGCCGGCGCCTGGCCCGCCTACTGGCTGGGCAATGACGATCAGGGCGAAATCGACGTCATGGAGTGGTACGGCAACGGCAGCTGGCCCTCGGCCACCACCGTTCACGCGAAAGCCAACGGCGGCGAGTGGAAGACCCAAAACATCGCGGTGGACAGCGGCTGGCACACCTGGCGCACCCAGTGGGACGACGCCGGCATCCGCTTCTGGAAGGACTACGTCGACGGCGCGCAACCATACTTTGACGTGCCGGCGAGCTCGCTACCGGACTGGCCGTTCAACGGGCCGGGCTACACCGTTTTTCCGGTGTTCAACCTTGCGGTTGCCGGTTCCGGCGGCGGCGACCCCGGATCCGGGAGCTATCCCGCAGACATGCTCATCGACTGGATACGTGTCTGGTAAGGCCAGACGCGTCCCGCCACCGCATAACGCGCGCTCAGAAGTTATTGCAGCTGGTGGCGATTTGCCCGATCAGCCCAATGTATTGCGCAGCCCCTGGGTAGCCCGCGGCCTGCTGGGCCATTTGCGCACGCTGGGGCGGCGGTGAGGCGAGGAAGGAACGCAACCAGCCCTGCGCCATCGGCGACGAATTGAACTTCGCCGCAGCGGCCGGCGATTGCGCATTCAGTGCCCCCACCACCTGCGGGTAACTGCAAGTGGTATTGATTGCCGCGTCCATACCTGGGTCTGCGGACGCGATCCCGGCGCCAGCAACTAACGACAACGCCAGACCGCCACCTGCGACAGCCAGTCTGATCAACGACCGCGTGACCATATGTGGACACCTTCCAAGCTAGGTACCGCCGGACTTCGGCGAAGAGAACATCAGTTTACCGGACCCGATCGGGGGGCGGCTCGCTGAAAGAGGTGGCGCCGTTGCGCGGAGCCGAAAATTCCCAGGTCCAGCGCGCGCTACTGTCTGGTGGTGGACGACTCGATTAAGCCGTCTGTTTGACGGCGCGAGGCGAAAATCATGCCCCCGGCCCGCAATCTGGCGGTGGATTTCTACCGCGTATCGGGTGTGGGCTTGATCGTGCTGGGCCACTGGCTCGCCGGATCGGTGACCTATCACGACGGTCAGTTCGGTCGGCAGAACCCGCTTGTCGACCAGCCCTGGACTCAATGGCTGACATGGCCTTTTCAGGCCGTGCCGACGTTCTTCCTGGTCGCCGGTTACGCCGGCGCGGTGTCCTGGGCGCATCGGCACGATAGTGAGGGTGTGTCGCGTCAGACTTGGGTGCGGCATCGACTTACCCGGGTGCTCGGACCCACCACGGTCTATGTCGGGCTGATCTCGGCGGTTGTGGTGGCCCTGGACTTGCGCCATGTTGCCGGTTCCACGCTGGAATACGCGGGCTGGGCAGTGGCGATGCATCTATGGTTCCTCGCCGTCTATCTGGTGGTGGTCTCCTTGACGCCAGTTGCCATTGCCGCACAACGGCGTTGGGGACTGTTGGTGCCAGCGTTGCTCGCGGTGGGAGTCGTTGCGGTCGACACTGTCTCACTCGGCGGCGATTTCGCCCACCTGCGGCCGCTGAACTACCTGCTGTGCTGGGGTGCGCTCTACCAGCTCGGAATCGCTTGGCACGACGGGCTATTAGCCGGCCGCAGACCTGCGCTGCTGGCCGGCGGATCGGCCGTTTCGCTAGCGCTGCTGATCCTGTTGGGGCATTATCCGGTCAGCATGATCGGCGTGCCAGGCCAAACCGTGCAGAACTCCGACCCGCCCTCGGCGGCAATGCTGGCGTTCGGCTGCGCGCAAGCAGGACTGGTGATAACCCTTGCACCTGCGCTCAACCGGGCGCTGCGCGCCGGTTTCTTCCAGCGGGTACTGACGACAGCCAATAGCAACGTGATGGCCCTTTACCTGTGGCACATGATTCCTGTCGTGATTGTGGCGATCGTCGGCTACCCCGCCGGACTGTTGCCCCAACCGGTCGAGGGCACGGCGCAATGGTGGCTAGCCCGGCTGGAATGGGTGGTCGTCCTCAGTCTGGTGACCGCGGTCGAGATGGTGCTGTTGTACTGGGGCCGACGCATTTTCGCAGCGCCGCTCGTCATGCTCAAGACGCCGCTCCCCGATCGATGGGCCGAACCGGTCATGCTGGCCGGTGCCGCGATGGCGGCCTATGGCCTGGCATTCGTCGCCGCTGGCGGCTTCGCTCCAGATGGGCATTTTCCGTGGCTGACCGGGCTGATCTTCGCCGCCGGTGTGCTGCTGGTCGCGCTTGGCCCGGTAGGGGTCCGCGAGCAGCCGCTTTCCGGATAGCAGCGCATCCTTACGGACGCATTCTCGCCGCTGAGCAAGAGCTGTACCGGCCCTTGCTGACTCAGCTGATATCCGAGGGAGTCGCCGACCGCATCCTGGCACTACCCGACGGAAGCATCCCCGCACCGACCAGGGAGCAGGTCGAGGCGATGGTCGCCGGTCTGCCGCGACGCTATTAGGCCGACGCGCTCAGCGCAGCCAGTGCCGCATCGTAATTCGGCTCGTTCGCGATCTCTGGCACCAGCTCCGAGTAGGCGACGTTACCGTCGGCGCCGATCACCACGACGGCCCGGGCGAGCAGCCCCGCGAACGGACCGTCGGCGATGGTGACGCCGTAGTCCTGCCCGAAGCTGTCACGGAACGCCGAGGCGGTCTTCACGTTCTCGATACCCTCTGCGCCGCAGAAGCGCGCCTGCGCGAACGGCAGGTCTTCGGACACGCACAGCACGGACAGCCCGCTTGCGGCGGCCCGTTCGTTGAAGGTGCGTACGCTGGTGGCGCACACCGGGGTGTCCACTGACGGAAAGATGTTCAGCAACACGGGCTTACCGCCGAACTGGTCGTTGCTGACTGGTGCAAGATCGGACCCGGTCAGAGTGAAGGCAGGAGCTGGGGGTCCGACGGCAGGCAAGTCGCCAACGGTATTGATCGGGTTTCCACGCATAGTTATCTGTGCCATGCGCACAGTCTGCCAAGCCCGGCGAGTCAGCCTCGGGTTGGGGCTGGTGTCAGCCGCCAGGGACTGCGCACGCCCTAGCCCAGGCTGCCAGCTGCGGGTTGTGACGACCGGATCGCCGAGCGAATACGCACTGGTCAGGTCGGCTGCAGACCCCTAGGACCGGCCTAAGATCTGCGACACGGACCACATTGTGTCGCTTCCGGCGGGTGCCGCCAAACCATCTCCTATATCGTCGTGCTGTGCCGGAGATGAATCGACGCAACATGTTGTTGACGACGGGGTTGGGCATGCTTGCAGCTGCGGCTGCGATAAGCGGTCCGGAAGCACACGCTGACCCCACCCATGCGGGCCCGCCGGCTGCGCCGTCAGCGGGCCCCGCCGGGCCCTATATCTTCCAGGACGAGTTTGACGGACCGGCCGGCCAAGGCCCCGACCTGTCGAAATGGACGATCCAAACCTGGCAGGACGATGTATATCCGCCGGTCGACGGGATATACCGCACCCAAAACGTGTTCCTCGACGGCAACTCCAACCTGGTCCTTCTGGCCAGCCAAGAAAACGGCCAATACTTCAGCGGCAAGCTGCGCGGCAACTGGCGGGGCATGATCAACACCACCTGGGAGGCGCGGATCAAACTCGACTGCCTGTTCCCGGGCCTGTGGCCCTCGTTCTGGACCGTCAACGAGGACCCGCAGCCGGACGGCGAGGTCGACATCTTCGAGTGGTACGGCAACGGCCAATGGGCCCCGGGTACCACGGTCCACGCCGCATCCAACGGGAAAACCTGGGAAGGCAAATCGATTCCCGGGATGGTTGACGGCGCTTGGCACACCTGGCAAATGCGTTGGGATGCGGACGGTTTTAAATTCTCACGGGACGGTGCAGAGTACTTCAAGGTTCCGCCGAAGCCCATCCACGTCCATGGTGGTGCTCCTGACGACTTCCGGTGGCCATTCAACAATCCCGGCTACTGGATGTCTCCGATGTTCACGCTTGCGGTCGGGGGGGTTGGCGCGGGTGATCCCGCCCTCGGCAGCTTTCCGTCCCGAATGCTGGTCGACTACATCCGGGTCTGGTAACAGAGCGTTACCGCGTCGCCTTGATCACCTGAACCAGGTTGAACTGCCAGCGCTCGACTAGCCGGAATCCCAGATTGTGTGGAACTGCGAAAGCCGGGGTTGCTCCGAAGCTTTCGCCGGGTGGCAGCATTGAAGCTTGTTCATGATCGGGCCGCGTTTTGTCGGCTTGGGTGATGATCCACACGACGCGGCAACGGCTCAACGGCTTGGCGACAACTTCCGGGATGAGGTTGGTGTCGAAGACGTCGTTGCGGTCCGTCGCTCGTCGCCACAGGGTGAGGTCGATTAGTTTTCGGTAGGCATCCGGGCGGGCAGCCATCAGTGGGCGCATGGGGGCGGGCATAAACGTCACCGTGTCGTTGACGAGTAAGCAGTCACCCGGCGCTGCCTTCGCCGTGATCAGATCGGCGACCTGACTGTAGTCCATACCGTACTTCGCATAGGTATTGCGTTGTACCAGAATATAATTCGGTGCCGCGGCGATTGCGAGAAGGCTGATGATAGCTGCTGCTGCCCACGGTGTAACGGCCAAAGTGCCGATGCAGACGCCCAGCGCCAGCGCGACGCCAGGTGCAGTGAAGGCTAAGTAGCGCGGCGTGTAAATGGGGTGAATCAACGCCGACCAGATGACAATCACAGCGGTCGGTATCACAACCCATGCAATCGCTAAGGTCAGCAACTGCCGGTCTGCCTCCTCTAGGTGCGCGGATGTAAAGCGCCACAAGACAATAGCCGCAGCTACGATCAGCGCCGACACAGTCGTGAACGGGGGGCTTCGTTCGAAATACTGTTGAATTGTCACGTCTTCGATCGTGCGGCGCCCAATCGGCGCGATCCAGCTGATCTGATGCGCTTGGCCAACAGCCGCGACCAAAAACGGCGTTAGTGCGCAACCTGCCAAAACCGAGGTAAGTGCGAACCGTATTACTACCGTGCGGCTGCGCCGAAAGGCATAGATGAAAACGATGTGGACGAACGGCAGCAGCAGGAGATACACGTCGAGCAGGACCGATGTCACTAGCACGATCCCATAGGCC
>NZ_JBAPPI010000375.1:0-1579 GCF_049280035.1 Mycobacterium sp.
ATCGTTCAACTGGGCGATGCTGTTGCACGGTTCGCAGGGCATCCGGCTGCACGCGCCGCTGCCGGCCGCGGGCAAGCTGTCGGTGGTCACCGAGGTGGCCGACATCCAGGACAAGGGCGAGGGCAAGAACGCGATCATCATGTTGCGCGGCCGCGGCAGCGATCCGGACACGGGCACACTGGTCGCCGAAACCCTCACTACGCTGGTGATCCGCGGCGAGGGCGGCTTCGGGGGAGAGCCGGGCCAGCGGCCGGTCGCGCCGGAGGTCCCCGACCGCGAGCCCGACGCCCGGGTCGCCTTGCCCACCCGGGAGGATCAGCCGCTGATCTACCGGCTTTCCGGTGACCGCAATCCGCTGCACAGCGACCCGTGGTTCGCCAAGGAGTTGGCCGGCTTCCCCAAGCCGATCATGCACGGGCTGTGCACCTACGGGTTCTCCGGCCGAGCGTTGATCGCCGAACTCGGCAATGGCGACGCCAATGCCATCACCTCGATCGATGCGCGGTTCACCAAACCGGTCTTTCCCGGCGAGACGCTGACCACCTTGATCTGGCGCACCGAACCCGGCAAGGCGGTGTTCCGCACGGAAGCTTCTGGGGCCTCCGGCCCAGACGGCGTCGAAGATGGGGCCGCGCGGTTGGTGCTCGAGGACGGCGCGGTGGAGTACACCGAGGGCTAGCGCTTAGCAATTTGCCTTCGCTGGTTTAGCAGGGCCGACATCGCGGCACTCTGCGGCCATGGCATTCAAACTCACCTATAGCGACGGGCAAGAGACCGACTACGACGACAGCACCAAGTGGGAAGTCGAAAACGGGGTCGTGAAGATGGGCCACGAGCCCGGGGAGTGGACAGTCTTCGTCTCCCCGAGTCATTGGGCCACCCTCGAGCTAGCGACCGGCAAAGATCGAGATAAGGAGGGCGGCGGCGGCAAGGACAAGGACAAACACACCGCGGACAAAGACGACGGCGAAGGCGACACAAAGGACAAGCAGAAGGACAGCTGATCACCAAGCGAGGCCGTCGCCTTTGGCTGCCGCCGACGAGTTCTACACGCCTACAGCCACACTCGCAGCATCAGCCGTTGGCTGTAGCGCGTGCGGATGCTCGCGTCGAGGTGATGAACTCGAGCAGCGCTGCGTTGTAACGGGGAGACTCGCTGAGGTACAGGCCGTGGCCGGCGCCGTCGATGGTGACGAAGTGGCAGTCGGGGATCAGCGATGCGGTCTTGCGCGCGGTCAGATCAATCGGCATCGAGGCGTCGGCGGTGCCGTGGATGAGCAGGGTCGGGACCGTGAGCTCGGTGAGCTCCGAACGGAAGTCGGCGCGCACGAATGCGTCGCTGGTCTGGGTCAGGATTGGCAGCGGGACGGCGGCGATCGTGTTCAACGTCCAGTCCTGCAATTGCTGGGACACACGATGCTCGCCGTAGAAGTACTCGGCTTTGCCGCTGATCTCCGTCCAGTCACCGATGTCGCGGAGCATGACAGAGCGAACCTGCGCCACGGCGTCGTCGGGTATTCCGTCAGGATTGTCGGGGCCCTGCAAGAGCATCGGGGTCACCGTGCCACTGAGCACAACC
>NZ_JBAPPI010000376.1:0-6912 GCF_049280035.1 Mycobacterium sp.
AGCATGCACCGACACCCGGGGTGCACAACTCCGGTTGGGTGCAGAGTCCCGGCGCCGAACGCATCGATGACCGTCGCTACACGCGCACCCTGCAGGACTATGTCACCGGTGTTTTGACCCAGTTCCGCAATGACGACCGTGTTTTGGGTTGGGACCTATGGAACGAACCCGACAATCCTGCGAAGCAGTATCGCAACGTCGAGCGGGCCGACAAACTGGAACGTGTCGCGGATCTGCTGCCGCAGGTGTTCGCCTGGGCACGTTCGGTTGATCCCCGCCAACCGTTGACCAGTGGTGTGTGGAATGGCGAGTGGGCAGATCCCGCAAGCCGCAGCACAATCGCGGGCATTCAGCTTGCCAACTCAGACGTGCTCACCTTCCATTCCTATGCCGAACCGGAGACCTTCGAGTCTCGAATCGCCGAGCTTGCTCCGCAAGGGCGGCCGATCTTGTGCACCGAGTACATGGCGCGGCCGATGGGCAGCACTATCGAGAGCATCCTGCCAATTGCCAAGCGGCACAATGTTGGTGCGATCAACTGGGGCCTGGTCGCTGGGAAGACTCAGACCTACTTCCCTTGGGACTCGTGGGACCAGCCGTATGCGGCGGTTCCCAAAGTGTGGTTCCATGATCTGCTGCGGCCGGATGGAACGCCCTTCCAGGGCAACGAGCCTCAAACAATCAAAATGCTGAGCGCGTCGAGCGCGGGTTAAGTCTTAAGAGCCGGCGGACTCTTGTTCAACGTCTTCGGCTTCCTCGACCGCCGCCAGAGCCTCCCGCGTCTGTGCTTGCAGCTGGCTCATCGCCAGCCGGGCGTAGATCATCTGGCTGGTGATAGCCATTTGCCCACGGCCGCGGCCCAAAAACGATATCCCCCAGGCGAACATAGCGGCGATGCGGTTCCGGTGGCCGACCAGGTAGTACAGGTGCAGCACCAGCCAGGCCAGCCACGCGATGAAGCCGCCGAACTCCAGCTTGCCGACCTGCGCGACGGCGCTATATCGGGAAATCGTCGCCATGCTGCCCTTGTCGAAGTAGTTGAACGGAGCGCGGTGGGCCGGATCGTCGTGGCCCTTCAGCGAGCGCTTGATGCACTTCGTGGCGTAGGTTGCGCCCTGGATCGCACCCTGCGCCATCCCGGGCACGCCCGGCACCGTCATCAAGTCACCCACGACGAAGACGTGCGGGTGTCCCTTGACGGTGAGATCGGGCTCCACCAATACCCGCCCGGCCCGGTCGATTTCGGTGCCATCGGACTGCTCGGCGATCAGCTTGCCGAGCGGGCTGGCCTGGACACCGGCTGCCCACACCTTGCACGCGCATTCGATGCGGCGCTCCACTCCGTCGCCGTCCTTGATGGTGATGCCGTGGTAGTCGACATTCGTCACCATCGCGTTGAGCTGGATCTCGACGTCCATCTTTTCCAGCCGGCGCTGTGCTTTTAGGCCCAGCTTCTTCCCCATCGGTGGTAACACCGCGGGCGCGGCGTCCAGCAAGATCACCCGGCAATCGCTGGGCTTGATAGTGCGAAACGCCCCCGCCAGGGTCCGCTCGGCGAGTTCCACGATCTGTCCGGCCACTTCGACGCCCGTCGGCCCGGCACCGACGACCACGAACGTCAGGCGCCGTTCCCGTTCGGCCGGGTCGGTGGCGACTTCCGCTGCCTCAAACGCGCCCAATATCCGGCCGCGCAACTCCAGGGCATCGTCGATCGTCTTCATACCAGGCGCCCAGGTGGCGAACCGGTCGTTGCCGAAGTAGGACTGCTGCGCACCGGCGGCGACAAGGAGGCTGTCGAACGGGCTCACTGTGTGCATGTCCATCAGCCTCGACGTCACCGTCTGCGTCTTGAGGTCGATCGCTTCGACATCGCCGAGTAGCACCCGGACGTTCTTTTGCTTGCGCAGGATCAGTCTGGTGGTCGGGGCGATCTCGCCTTCGGACAAAATCCCGGTCGCCACCTGATAGAGCAGCGGCTGAAACAGATGGTTGGTGGTTTTCGAAATCAGGGTGACGTCGGCGTCGGCTCGCTTCAACGCCTTGGCCGCGGTCAGACCGCCGAATCCCGATCCGACGATGACGACGCGGTGGCGCGTGCCGGCAGCCGGCATGCTGACACACCTCCTTGATGACGACTTCGCTTGGGCCGCAAGGTTGTCTTCAGGCTAGGCCGATGCCGCACTCCAAGCTCGGTTTTGCTGGATCCGCGGGCACAGCACCGCGGGCCGCATTTCATACTCGTGAACTGGTACGAAATAAGCGGGAAAAGCTGGGCCGATTTGCGGGTAATCGCTCACAACGATGGAGGTGCTGCGGTGAATATCGCCAAATCAATCCTGCTGTTTGCGACGGCTGCGGTGTTCGAGATCGGCGGCGCCTGGTTGGTCTGGCAAGGTGTGCGCGAGCATCGCGGATGGATCTGGGCCGGCCTCGGCGTCATCGCGTTGGGTGCCTACGGCTTTGTCGCCACCTTCCAAGACGATCCCCAGTTCGGTCGGGTCTTGGCCGCCTACGGCGGTGTGTTCGTCGCCGGGTCGCTGGCTTGGGGCATGGCGCTAGACGGGTTTCGCCCGGACCGCTGGGACATTATCGGCGCGGCGGTGTGCCTGGCCGGGGTCGGCGTGATTATGTACGCGCCGCGCGGGCGGTAATCAATCTTTGTGCTCGACGACGCCCGTCGCGTGCTGCGCGCGGTCTTCGTATGCCCGACGGACGCCTGCGTCGAAGTTGAGGAACACCGTGTCGTTGCCCATCTTCTTGTTCAGCCAGCGGCGGCCCCGGTCCGACAACAGCTGCGCCACGATGGCGATGAACCGGCCATTGCCGGGCACCGACACCTGGGTCTTCGGCTTGTCGAGCACCTTGACGATCGCCGCGGCAATGTCTGCGGGCTCCACCGGCTTCTGCGCTGCCGACGGCGAAGTGCCCGAGATCAGTTCGGTGTTGGTGAATGTCGGCAGCACCGCGCTGACCTTGACGCCGTGCGGGGCGAATTCATCTGCCATCCCGGTAGACACGCCGACGACCGCGAATTTGGTTCCTGCATAGACGATTTGGCCAGGAACCGCCACCATGCCGGCTAACGATGCGATATTGATGATGTGCCCGCTGCGGCGCTTCACCATTTCCGGCAGCACCAGCTGACAGCCGGTGAGCACACCGTAGAAGTTGACCTCGATCGATGAGCGGATCGCCTGCGCCGATTGCTCGAGGAATGGGCCTACCGGCATGACGCCGGCGTTGTTGATCAGCACGTCTATGTGCCCACCTCCGTCAGCGCGGGCCTTGTCGAGGAAGGCTGCGAACGATTCGCGGTCGGCGACGTCCAGTGGATGGCCCGACACCGAACCGAGGCTGCTCATCCCGGCGACGGCGCTCTCGAGTACGTCGACGTCCCGGTCGCCGATGACCACCCGTGCGCCCCGCGCCAGCAGCGCTTTCGCGGTGGCGTGCCCGATGCCGCGGGCAGCACCGGTGATGACGACGGTCTTACCCCTGATGTTGTCCATGTCGACGGACTTTACAGGTGTCAAGTATGCCGGGGAACCGTGGTCATCCTTAGGAGCTGGTGTCAGCTTGCACCGCGTCGCCGGGCTGCTGCTGGCCGAGCAGCTCATCCTGGCCGACCTCGGGAAGGTTGCTTTCGCGACCGTTCCCACCGCGCTTCGCGGGCTTCTTCTTCGACGGCTTTGCAGGCGTAGCTACCTCGGTGTGGTGGCCGTTGGACGGTAGCCCAATCGATGCGCCGACCATCTCGATCGCCTTCTCCGTGTAGACGCGATAGCCGAAGTTCGGTTCGTAGCCGTGGATCTCCTTGGTGTCCAGATCGCGCATGAATTGCAAGATTTCGCGGCTGAACACCTGACCGGGCACCAGAACCGGGAAGCCCGGAGGATAGGGCGTCACGTAGGTGGCGGACACGATATCGACTCCGGCGTCCAGCTTTTCGTCAATCTGCTCACCGGTGAGGTATTCACAGTTCGTGTCGTCATATGACAGGTAGAAAGCGCGGCGGACGTCACCTTCGGGTGTCGGCTCGGCTCCACTGTGATCCCGGAACGCCGGATGAAAACCGCTGAAATCGCACAGCGGCACCGGACGTTCGGTCAGCCGATACACCGCCTGCTCGAAGTGTTCGCGCTCACCCAGACTCATCTCGGAGATTGCCTGGTCGAGCTCGGAGGCGATGTTGACCAAGACCTCGACGAGGAACGCGACGGAGCTGCGCGTGGTGCCGATATTCGTCATGAACAGCACGCTGTTGCGGGACGTCTTGTTGATCTGTATGCCGTAACGATCCATCAGCTGTTCGCGTTTGAACGTGTCGCCGTCATAGCCCGTACGACCGATCGACAACGTGATTCTCGACGGGTCGAGCACGAACTCGTCATCGTGCCAGGCGGCCATCATGTTGCGCAGCCCCGAGCGCAAGGGTTGGTCGATGGCCGTCGGGCGGAAGCGATCCGGGATGAGATGAGACGTGCCAAGGCAGTTCATGTATTTGCTGAGCAAGGGATGGTTGTCGATCGCGTCACGCAACTGCATGGCGTTTTCGATCTGCCGCTGCACCAGTTCGGCGCCTTCCAGCGCCACCTGACGACGACCCAGGTCCAACGACGCCAGGATCTGGTAGTTGGGTGAGGTCGACGTGTGCGCCATGTAGGCCTCGTGGAACGGCACGGCCACCTTCTGGTCGAAGTCCTGATCGAAGACGTGAATCATCGATCCCTGCCGCAGCGCGGTCAACGTCTTGTGAGTCGACTGCGAGGCATACACCCGCACCCGCGCCCGTGCCGGGTCGGCCATCAGGCGGCGGTCCAGCAGGTCATCGTCGCTTGGCTTCTCAGCGGTCTGGTCAGCCAGGTACTTCTCGTACTGACGCTTGTAGTCGGGGCTCTGCAGCCGTTCGCGCAGCGCCTGTGCTGACGCCATCGCGGTGCGGGTGCGGTAGACCGGGTGGAACCGGGCGAAGGCAAACCACGCCTCGTCCCACAAGAACACCAGATCGGGCTTGATCGCGAGGCACTCTTCCATCACGCGCTCCACGTCGTAGACGATCCCATCGAAGGTGCAGTTCGTCAGCGACATCATCTTGATGCGGTCGAGCTTGCCGGCACGCTTGAGCGCCAACAACTTTGACTTGATCTCGCGCAGCGGCACCGCGCCGTACATCGCGTACTCGTTGAGCGGATAGGCTTCCAGGTAAATGACGTTCGCGCCGGCCATCATCATGCCGTAGTGATGCGACTGATGGCAGTTACGGTCCAGCAGCACGATGTCGCCCGGTGCTACCAACGCCTGGGTGACGATCTTGTTAGCCGTCGACGTTCCGTTGGTGACGAAGTACGTGTGCCGCGAGCCGTAAGCTTTCGACGCGAGCTGTTGGGCCTCACGCAGCGGACCGGTCGGCTCCAGCAGCGAGTCAAGACCGCCGCACGTCGCCGACGTCTCGGCCATGAACACTTCCAGGCCGTAAAAGCCGACCATGTCCTTGATCCAGTGCGAGTTGACGATCGACTTGCCCTGCGAAATCGGCAAGGCGTGAAAGACGCCCGTGGGCCGGTGGCTGTACTGCTTGAGCGCGCTGAAGAACGGGGTGCGGTAGCGCGCCTCGACACCCTGCAAGATCGACAGGTGCAACTCGAGCATGCCTTCCCGAGCGTGAAACACCCGGCGGAAGTACTGGCCCAGGCGCCCGGCGATGTCCTCCACCTCGATCTCGGTCATCAGGTAGAGGTCAAGCTCGGGCCGCAACTTCGCCATCGACGTGGCGAGGATCTGCGCGCGTTCTTCGGGCGAATAGTGATCGGCCAAGTCGTGCGACACCCCGGTATCGACGAACTCCGACAGGGAGGACAGGTCCCGGGTTGACTGATGTGAAAAGCGTCGCCGGATCACCACCGCCTGCAGGTTCACGTTGAGCCGCGCCGCGATGAGCGCCTCGTCCCCGCTGGCCACCACCACTAGTTCGTAGACGAATTCGTCGTCCGGGCGACGCCATTTGCGGACCTCGTTGCGCAGCGCACGTTCCTGCGCTTCGGTCATCTTTTCGACGACGAGCACTTCGAAATAGGGGCGGTCGCGCTCTGCTTCTGTCTGACGCTCGAGCTGACGCGGATCGGACGGAAACATGTCCAGCTCGTCGGCACCGGCGTTCTCCACGTCCCCGGAGCGGTACGACTCCGTGGTCAGCGCTCGGTTGACCCGCGCAACCGCTTGGCAGAACTTTTCGTAACTGCCTATGGCAAAAAGTCGCTGAACTCGGGCGAATTGCAGCGAGCCGGGGTAGGCCCAATAGGGCTCCAAAGTGCTCAGGCGAGCCAGCAATTCCTGGCAGGCTGCCACGCACTTTTCTTTCAACGCTCCCTCGGTGTCCGGGCGCGTCAGCCGATCCGCGGCCTCCTCCAACCGGCACCACGAGTCGCTGCGGACCTGCCACAGACTGTTGTAAGCACGCAGGTGTTCTGTCATGGCGGCCCTTTCGTCGAGTCAAGGTTCGCAGACCCAGTCCGCCGCTTGGTGACAAAAGAAGAAACAATGCGTGGCAGCCCCAACAGGCTGCACAGTCGGCAATGTCGGACCTACGTGGCATAATCGAAAGTATGTTCGAAGTTCGACTGCCGGACATCGAGGCGCTGGGCGGCCTCGACGACGCGGGCCTGGTGGACACGATGCGCGACGCAGCGCGGGTGGAGTCGGCTGCCACCGCGCGCAAGTTCGCCGCCGCGGCTCGGCTCTATCAGCGGCGGCTGGCTGAACAAGGCGACGACCGCGAGCAGTGGTGCATCGACGGTTGGGAGCAGGTGGCCGCCGAAGTGGCCGCCGCGCAGGGGATCAGTCGCGGCCGGGCGGCCGGCCAACTTCGCTACGGCCTGGCATTGGCCGAGCGCTTGCCGAAACTCGGCGCCGTGT
>NZ_JBAPPI010000377.1:0-4393 GCF_049280035.1 Mycobacterium sp.
GCTCTGATGTTTAGCCGTTCCAACTTGTCGCGCAGCGCCGTCTTCAACCGCCGACCGCGGCCGGTTGCGCCCAGCTCGCCAACAATTTCAGCCGTTCTTCTGACACGGATCCCGGTTGCACGGTGGTCACCCACAGCGTCTGTTCCGGATCGTCGGTCGGGGTGAATGCCTCGTATCCCAGTTCCAGGTCGCCGACCAGGCCGTGGTGGCAGTGCCTCACGCCGTAGGTGTGCTGGTCCACGTCGTGGTCGGCCCACCAGCGACGGAAGTCGGGATCCTGCACGGACAGCTCGCCCACAAGTTCAGCCAGCGCCGGGTCGTGCGGGTTGCGGCCGGCATAGAGGCGCAGGTTGGCGACGATGCCTTGGGCCACTGTGGGCCAGTCGGTACACACCGAGCGCACATGCTCGTGCAGAAAGATCAGGCGGGCCATGTTGCGGAAATGTGGGGGCAACGCGTCGAAGTCTGTGTATAGGGCTCGGGCCAGCGGGTTTGAAGCCAGCACGTCCAGGCGTCGGCCCAGTACCAGGACAGGCACGTCGGTGATGGTGTCCACCAGCAGCTGCAGGCCCGGGCGGACGTGTTGCGGAGGAAGGGGGCGTGGGCGTGCTCGGCTCGGTTTGGCGAGGGTGAATAGGTGGCTGCGTTCCAGGTCGTTGAGCTGCAGGGCGCGGGCGACGGCGTCGAGCACCGACTCGGACACGTTGGCGGTGCGGCCGCGTTCCAAACGGACGTAGTAGTCCACGCTGACGCCCGCCAACTGGGCCACCTCCTCACGGCGCAGGCCGGGGACGCGGCGTGCACCAAAGCGCGACGGGAGACCCGCGGCGGCCGGGGTAACTCTCGCGCGGCGAGAGCGCAGGAACTCCCGCAGCTCGACATTCGGCTGCCCGCTCATCCCACCAGCCTAGAGCCGTGGCATATCCAAGTGCAGCAGTGAAAGGGGTTCTGCCAGACCCCCGGTACGGGCGGTCCTCCCGCGCCGGGCGGATCCGTGCTGAGCTGGTTTTCGACAGGTAAGGAGACCATCACCCATGCAACGAAGGAATCTCGGCGGCACCGGTATCTCGGTGAGTGAGTTCGCGCTGGGCGCAATGAGCTTCGGTGCCATGGGCAATTCCGATCACGACGAATCGGTGCGCATGATCCACACCGCACTCGACGCGGGCATCAACCTGGTCGACACAGCCGACGTGTACTCCCTGGGTGAATCGGAGGTCATCGTCGGCAAGGCGCTGCGCGGCCGGCGCGACGACGTGGTGCTCGCGACCAAGTTTGGGCTGCCCATGAACGAGGGGCCAGACCAGCGCGGAGCCTCGCCACGGTGGATCCGGCGGGCGGTGGAGGGCAGCCTCGACAGGCTCAATACCGACCACATCGACCTCTACCAGTTGCACCGGCCCGACCCCGCCACCGATATCGACGAGACCCTCGCCGCGCTGTCCGACCTCGTGCGTGAAGGTAAAGTGCGGGCGATCGGCACCTCGTCCTTCGCGCCGGAAGAAATCGTGGAGGCACAGTGGACCGCCGAGCGTCGCGGCCACCACCGGTTCCGAACCGAGCAGCCGCCCTACTCAATCCTCGTACGTGGCATCGAGAACCGTGTGCTACCGACGGCCCAGCGTTACGGCATGGGCGTGCTCACATTCGCGCCGCTGAACTCCGGCTGGCTCTCCGGGCGCGCCGATCCCACCGCCACGCCTCGCAACACCGGGTTGGGCGCGAAAAACT
Organism: Mycobacterium sp.; assembly: GCF_049280035.1. GTDB lineage: Bacteria > Actinomycetota > Actinomycetes > Mycobacteriales > Mycobacteriaceae > Mycobacterium. The sequence continues at coordinate 1,732 of NZ_JBAPPI010000377.1, forward strand.
TTGACCTCGAGCTACCGAGTGTGCGCGCCAAGGCCACTGCGGTCGAGCAGCTCAGCAAGCTCGCAGCCGACGCCGGGCTGCCTCTGCCGCACCTGGCTATCGCGTTCGTCCGCGCGCACCCTGCGGTCACGTCGGTGCTGATCGGCCCCCGACGCCCCGATCAGCTCGACGACCTGCTGGCCGCAGCCGACGTACGTTTGGGCGACGACGTGCTCGACCGCATTGACGAGATCGTGCCGCCCGGTGTCGACGTGCACACCGGCGACCTCTACGTCGATCCGACACCTCCAATCCAAAACAAACGGCTTCGCCGCCGACAGGATGCCAACGCACGCAACGCTGCAGAACCTGTCACATTTCGAGAGCCGGCCGGACACGGGTGAAAACCAACCGATGACCACATCTGATTGGGACCGCACCGAGTCCGCGTTCCAGCATGAGCAGAACCGCGAGGCCGCCGAGTACGACTACAGCGCCGTCGCCCGCGCTCTCGCCATCGGGCCTGACTCCTCTGTGGCCGAGCGCACGATCGACATCACGACACTAGGCGCGCGCAGCGGCACCCCGCGTCGCGCCGAGGTGTGGTTCCACCGCGTGGACGGTCGCTGGTATCTGACCGGCATGCCCGTACCCCGCAGCTGGTATGCGAACCTGCGGGCCAATCCGCGGTTCATCGTGCATCTCAAGCACGGGGTCACCGCCGACCTGCCCGCGACTGCCGCGCCGGTCGACGAGCCGACACGGCGGCGGGTGATCACCGCGGTCCTCGTCCTGCAAAACCAACCCGATATCGCGGCGAGGGTCAGCCGGCGCCAGGACCCCGACGACTGGCTCGCGCGCAGCCCGCTGGTCGAGATCGTGTTGGACGACAAGCGGCTGCACGGCGTTCTCGGCGCTGTCGGGATAGTCCGAACCCCAGGGTCGGTGACGGCTTTCACCGGCCTCGAGCGACACCGCTTCGGAGCGGACGCTGGAGAAGTGACCTGACTACCAACAAGTGGCTACGTCTTTCGCGGTCTTTCGCGGCGATCTGCTCCGAACGCTGGTCGACGGACCGCTACGCCGACCCCAGCTACATCGTGGCTTCCACCGGGTGCGTGCCGCCGGTGACGGTGAGCTGGCCGTCGCGCAGGGGTTCCTTGCACGCGGCGCAGACGGTCACTGGATGAAAGTCGGAGCCGCAGGTGTGCTGGAAGATGACCGGCTCGGCGCCGGGGTTGACGTATCGGTCACCCCATTCTTTCAGCGCGACGAGGATGGGCTGAAGGTCTCGCCCGGCGTTAGTCAGCAGGTACTCGTGGCGCGGCGGATGCTCCGAATACTGCCGTCGCTCGATCACGCCCGCTTGTTCGAGTTTGCGCAGCCGTGCTGTGAGCACGTCGCGCGGCGCCCCCGTGCTGGTGGCGATGTCTTGAAAGCGCGTGTGTCCGTAGCGAATCTCGCGGGCCACCAGCAATGCATAGCGGTCGCCAACGATCGAGAGCGCATCCGCGACAGAGCACACGCGTGGGGAAGGTTTGCTTTCTGGACTCACTAGTAGTAATTTTACCCCGGCGAAGTAGGTAGGTCATTCAAACTGACTATCTGGTAGCCGTTCGGTCGAAAACCAAAATGCATCGTCCCGTCACCGCCAGCCCCACGGACACGCCGTCCGCGCCTCCCACCACACACAAGCAGGCTCACCAGTGCAGGCTTTCCATTTGCCCCCCTCGCCGCCTGCGAGCTCACCGCCCGGCATGGTCGGTGGGAGGGGTAGCGCCGGTGCTGGTCAGATGGCCAAACTTTTCCCCGCGCGAGGCGTCGCGCAGCTGAGGGGTCGGCACAGCGAGTGCAGGCTGCTCGACCGGTTGATCGACGATGTGCGCGGGGGTGAGAGCCGGGCACTGATGGTGCGTGGCGAGCCGGGCGTGGGTAAGACGGCGCTGCTGGATTACCTGGTCGATCACGCGTCAGGCTGCGTGGTGGCGCGCGCCGCGGGTGTCCAATCGGAGATGGAGCTGGCGTTTTCCGGCGTGCATCAGTTGTGCGCGCCGCACCTCGATCACCTCGATCGGCTCCCGGTTCCCCAGCGTGCTGCGCTGCGGGTCGCGTTGGGCCTCAGCGCCGGTTCGGCGCCGGATCGTTTCCTGGTCGGCCTGGCGGTTTTGGGCCTGCTCGCCGAGGTTGCCGAGCAGCGCCCGCTGATCTGCGTGGTCGATGACGAGCAGTGGCTCGATCGCGCCTCAACGCAGGTTCTGGCGTTCGCGGCGCGGCGCCTGCGGGCCGAATCGGTGGGTGTGGTGTTTGCTGCGCGCAGGCCGAGCGACGAGTTGGCGGGAATACCAGAAATGGTCGTCGAGGGTCTGGCAGAGAGCGATGCGCGCAGCGTGTTGGACTCGGTGCTCACCGGGCCGCTGGACGTGCAGGTGCGCGACCGCATCGTGGCCGAGACGCGCGGCAATCCGTTGGCGTTGTTGGAGTTGCCGCGGGGGTTGACCCCGGCGCAGCTGGCGGGCGGCTTCTTCGCCGGCACGGCGCCATTGTCGGGGCGCATCGAAGAGAGCTTCCGGCGGCGGCTGCAGGCCCTGCCCGCCGAGACCCGGCTGCTGTTGCTGGTGGTCGCCGCCGAGCCGGTCGGCGATCCGCTGCTGGTGTGGCGGGCAGCCGAGCGGCTCGGGATCGG
>NZ_JBAPPI010000378.1:0-1913 GCF_049280035.1 Mycobacterium sp.
GACTCGACGTCACCGAGCGCGAGGCCTTCCAGGCCTACGCCGACCAGATCAACGAGCACTTCGGCAAGGTGAACCAGATCTACAACAACGCCGGGATCGCGTTCACCGGCGACGTCGACATCAGCCAGTTCAAGGACATCGAGCGGGTGATGGACGTCGACTTCTGGGGAGTTGTCAACGGCACCAAGGCTTTTCTGCCGCATCTGATCGCCTCCGGCGACGGCCACATCGTCAACGTCTCCAGCCTCTTCGGGCTGATGTCGATGCCCGGGCAGGCCGCCTACAACTCGGCCAAATTCGCGGTGCGCGGCTTCACCGAAGCCCTGCGTCAAGAGATGACGCTAAACCGCGAACCTGTCAAGGTGACGTCGGTACACCCAGGCGGCATCAGGACCGCGATCGCCCGCAACGCTTCCGCCGCCGAGGGGGTAGACCCCGATGCGCAAGCCAGGTTCTTCGACAAACGACTAGCCAGCACCAGCCCGCAGCGCGCGGCTGAAATCATCTTGGACGCGGTCCGTAAAAACAAGGCACGGGTCCTGGTCGGCCCGGACGCCGTTGTGCTTGATTTGATCGTTCGGATCACCGGTTCCGGCTACCAGCGGCTGTTCTCCCCCGTCGTCGGCCGAATGAAGCCGCCGTCGCGCTAGCGCCCGAGCGGGTGTTCGCTCAGCCACCCGTCGGCCACCACTTGAGGGTCGGCACCGCCGATCACTTGCCGGCGCATCTCAACCAGCGCGGCGGTGTCCAACACGCCCGCCACCTCGTTGACCGCCAGCAGCTGCCGATCGCTCAGCTCGTTGCGACGGTACAGCGGCACCACGTTCTCGGCCTGCACCAGCGCCGGCTTGCCGTCGGTGAGCACTACCAGGTCGGCCGGCACACCAGGGTCGGTGGTGGTGGTCCACGCCGCGGTAACCGCTCCGTCCCGCAGTGCAGCGAAAAGTGTTGCATCGGCTGAGAATTCGCGAGGAGCGGGGAGTCGGCAGCTGCCCACCGCCGACGGCGTCGACGCACCGGCGATGGATCCGATGACGAGACCGTCGCAGTGGTGTGGCACTGCGCTCAGATCAGTGCCACCCCAGCTTTTGGCGGTTGCCTCGGTGACCGCCAACGCGGGTTTGTCGTCGGCAGCGGTGGTGTAGTCACCGGCGGCGATCCCTTCGGGTAACGCACCCACCATCGCCTTGTACACCTGCGCGTCGGACCGGACCGTCGTGCCGGGCTGAAACAGGTGCAGCACCCGGCCGGTGAAACCGGGCACCACGACAAATGCACCCGCGTCGAGCTGGGTCAGCGGGTCGGGTGCCAGCTCGGTGCGGGCCGGGAACCCGTAGGAGCGCAGCGCCCCGGTGTAGATGTCAGCCAGCAGCACCGACTCGGCACCGGGACGGGACCCGACCACCAGCTCACCCGAGCCGTGCCGGGTGCTGTGCGCGCAAGCCGTCATCGCCAGTGCCGCAGCCAGCGCCAGCGCGGTCAACCTGCCGGCGGTCACTCCGCGGGATCTGCGGCGGCAGCCACGGCGGCAGCAACCGCCGGCGCCACCCGCGGGTCCAGCGGGCTCGGGACGATCCGGTCCGGTGCCAAGTCGTCGGCGACGACGGAGACGATCGCCTCGGCCGCGGCGATCTTCATCTTCTCGGTGATCCTGCGGGCACCGGCGTCCAGCGCACCGCGGAAAACTCCGGGGAACGCCAGCACGTTGTTGATCTGATTCGGGAAATCGCTTCGCCCGGTGGCGACAATCGCCGCGTGCCGGGCGGCCGCGTCCGGGTGGATCTCGGGATCGGGATTCGACAGCGCGAACACGATGCCGTCGGGCGCCATCGAGGCGACCAGCTCCTCGGGCACCACCCCGGCCGACACTCCCAAAAATGCGTCGGCGCCCTTGAGTGCCTCGATCATGCCAC
>NZ_JBAPPI010000379.1:0-5904 GCF_049280035.1 Mycobacterium sp.
GCGACGAGCTTGCTGCCAACCCCAGCACATACCCGGACACCGGCGTTCAGACTACCAGCTGCCGACCGGTAGCCATAGCGAAATCCTAAGTGTGGAATGGAAATTCGAGGATGGGATTGCTGCTGACGAGCGGGTCGTTGCGTTCCACCGGAGTTGCTCAGCTGCTGCGGGTAGTGGCGTCCTGCAACTTGGCCATCACCTGGTCCATGTTGAAGCTCGCAGATTTCTGTCGCTGCGAGAACCTCGCAAGGCCGCCCCAACGTAATCATGACGCGCCGCCGTTGAGCAGTCCGCGCTCGATAAGTTCCAGCACTCGCCGCCGCGCGACTTCGATGCCGGCCGCGGTTCTAGGTAATGGCCCGTCCAGCAGCAGGCCCGCGAGGCCGTGCACCGCCGACCAGACCGCAATCTCGGCTCCGGGTCTGCGGTGTGGGTTCAGAAGACCGGCGGCTTGGCACTGGTCGAGCGCTTCACCGAGGATCTCGAATGGATCGGCACCATCGCCGGCTGATCCGGCGTCCGCTCGATCCAGATCCGCGACGGGCGACGTGGGTGGGTGCGAGGTAAACGCGGTGCGGAAGAGTCCGGGCTCGGTCAACGCGAAGTCGATGTAGGCGATACCGACCGCACGCAGCCGCTGGCGGGGGCCTTTGGCGCGGGCAACGCGTCGGCGCATCTCGGCGGCGAGCTCGCTGCGCGCATGGCGCGAGACCTCGGCCAGCAGTGCCTCGCGGTCGGCGAAATGACGGTAAGCGGCCGAGTGTGACACCCCGGCGACCCGGGCGGCCTCGCGAAGGACGACCCGATCGGGTCCGCCCTCGCGGGCCAGCGCGATGCTCGCCTCGACCAACGCTGAGTTCAGCGCGCCGTGGTGGTAGGGCTTTCGGCGCTCTGGGTCGGCGCGGGCGGGGCTCATGCTCGCCAGAATCCCATGCGAACCACGATGTTGACAACGGTCACATCGGAAGCCCATACTGCGATGTAACCAGTGGTCACATTACTGTTGGTTCAAGTAACCCGACTAGGGAAGGAAAATCCAATGACAAACTCACGAGCCCTGGTGACTACCGCCACGGGCAAGATCGGCGGCGCGGTGGCCGCCCAGTTGTTGGAAAAGGGCTTGCCAACCAGGGCGTTGGTGCACCGCGAGGATGCGCGCAGCACCCGTTTACGAGCCCTGGGTGCTGAAGTCGTCGTTGCCGACATGTTCGACATTCAGCAGGTTGCGGCCGCAGTCGATGGGGTGGACCGGGTATTTTTCAACCCGCCATATCACCCGCATGCCCTCGACAGCGCGGTCGCCTTTGCCGTGGCGGCGCGGCGCTCAGGGGTAGAGGCGGTGGTGGCATTGGGGCAGTGGCTGGCCAGCCCCGAGCATCCCTCGCTGATGACCCGCCAACACTGGTTGACCGACAAGCTGTTTGAGCTGCTGCCCGAGACTGCCCACGTCGCCGTTGATCCCGGCTTCTTCGCCGACAACTACCTGAACCTGCTTCCGGTTGCTGCGCAGCTAGGCGTGTTGCCGGTGCCGACCGGCGGAGGCCGCAATGCCCCGCCGTCCAACGAAGACATCGCCCGCGTCGCCGTCGGCGCGCTGCTTGACCCGCACCGGCACGACGGTCGGGCCTACCGCCCGACCGGGCCGACGCTGCTCACCGGCGCAGAGATCGCCGACGCGATCGGTGAGGCGTTGGGCCGACGGGTCCGCCACATCGATATCCCGCCGTGGATGTTCATGAAGGCCCTGCGCGTGTACGAACAACGACTCGGTTTCGATCTATTCATCCAGTCCGGTTTGCGCCAGTACCTGCCCGAGTACGCGCTGGGAACCTGGGAGGTGGGCGGGCCGACGACCCACGTGCGTGATGTCGCCGGTGTCGAACCCGAGGACTTTCTGACCATCGCGCGCCGCTATGTCGGCGGCCCGGAATCACGGCGCACGGCAGGCAATTTCATTCGCGAACTCTGGAAGATGATGGTGATCGGGTTTACGCCGGCGCACCGGCTGGACAGGTTCGACCGACTCCAGCAGCATCCCCAGCCCGCCCATCCTCGGTTCTCGGCGCAATCCGCGATCTGGCGACACGAACACGCACCAGCCGATTCCTCCGATGGTCGGAATGGAGTAATCCAGACCCACCCTGCATCGCGATCGCGGCAGGCCGGGTAAACCGGCAACTGTCGTCCGGAGCGGCACATCGCGCGGCGTAAATCTATGAGGCGATGTGGTGACCACCCTTAACCGCGCGCGTCGCGCACCGCCAGGACCGGCCAGGGGTCGCGCACACCCTTGAGTTCGTGGCTGCCGCGGTCATCGAAGGCGATCCTCGAACCGAGGACCAGCGGCGGGATCGAGCCCGACACCAGTACCTCGCCGGGCCCGGCGAGCGCCATGATGCGCGCGGCGATATGGACCGCGATCCCATGCACGTCGCGGTCGATCATCTCCACTTCGCCCGTGTGCAGGCCGGCGCGGATGTCGAGTCCGAGGTCCTGCACCGCGTCTCGAATCGCGCACGCGCAGTTGATCGCACGCGCCGGCCCGTCGAAGGTCGCGAGCGCGCCGTCGCCGGTGAACTTGATGACGTCGCCCCGCGCGCTGGCCACATGTGTCCCCACGACGTCGTTGTGCACGTCGAGAGCGGCCGTCCAGGCCTCGTCGCCGAGAGCCTCGGCGCGTTCGGTCGATCCGACGATGTCGGTGAACAAGACGGTCGAAAGCACGCGGTTCGTCGGCGTGGCGGCTCGTGTACCGGTGACGAACGATTCGATCTCGTCGAGCGCGCGGTCGGAGTCGCCGGCAAACCACACGTGGTCGTCCCCGTCGAGCTCCACTAATCGCGCGTTAGGTATGCGGTCGGCGAGATAGCGGGCGTGGCCGCCGGTCACGTGGCGGTCACCGCGGCGGTGCAGCAGCAGCGTCGGCGCCTGGATGCTGTCGAGCGCGGGCCGGACGTCGGTGCGCAGGTAGAGGTCGAAGATGGCCTTGAAGTAGCCGGGGCCGCCGGCCAGGCGCTCGCCGCGCGCCCACCAGCGCCGCTTCCCGGCATCGCCGGTCCAACTCGGTGCCAATTCGTCGACGAGGGCGCCGGTCCCGACCAGCTCGCCGAAGGCGTCGACATACCGCGTGAAGGTCGGCTCGGGCATCCCGCACGGATAGTCGGGGGCTCGGACAAAGCGCGCGAACGGGCTAAAGAGCACCAGCGAGCGCACCCGTTGGGGATGGGTTGCCGCCAGCAGCATGGCGGGAAGCGCCGACTCCGCCATCGCGAAGACCGACGCACACTGGCTCCCAACGGCGTCGAGCACCGCGACGAACCCGTCCGTCCACGACTGCATCGCCGGACGGTCCTGAATCGGCACCGCATCCGAGCTTCCCACCCCGAGCAGGTCGGTCATGATCAGACGGCTGAACGACGCCAGCCGACGAAGGTCGCGGGCGACGGTGGGCTCGTCCCACAGCAGGTCGATAGGGAACATGCCGGTGGGGACGAAGAGGAGATCCGGGCCGTTGTCAGCGACGATCTGATACGCGAGATGAGCATCGCCGTCTCGCGCGTAGACGGTTTGGGGGACGGCCGCCATGTGAAGAGCATGCCACCGTCCGCTCACCCGCGGCGATAAAGTGAGTCGCTGTGCAGCGATAGAAGGTGAGGCCTTCGATGAGCGACATGACGGCGTGGTTTTCAGAAATCGTCGGCGACCGCAACTTGCTGACTGGCGACGCAATCCCCGAGGGCTATTTCCACGACGAAGTGTTGACGACGGCACCGCAGAAGCCCGCGTACGTCGCCAAACCCGCATGCGCAGAAGAGGTTTCGCAGCTGCTGAAAGCCGCCTCGGAACACGGCGTGCCGGTGACGGCCCGCGGGTCCGGGACCGGCTTGTCGGGCGCGGCGATTCCGCGGGAAGGCGGGCTGGTGATCTCCTTCGAGCGGATGAACGCGGTCCTGGAGGTCGATACGACCAACCAGGTAGCCGTCGTGCAACCCGGCGTGACCCTGACCGAACTGGACGCCGCGACCGCCGATACCGGGCTGCGCTACATGGTCCACCCGGGCGAGCTGTCCTCCAGCGTCGGCGGCAACGTCGGCACCAACGCCGGCGGGATGCGCGCGGTCAAGTACGGGATAGCCCGCCATAACGTGCTCGGGTTGCAGGCGGTGCTGCCGACCGGCGAGATCATCCGGACCGGCGGCAAGATCGCCAAGGTGTCCACCGCCTACGACCTGACCCAGCTCATCGTCGGCTCCGAAGGCACCCTGGCCTTGGCCACCGAGGTGACCGTCAAGCTTCATCCGCGGCTCGACCACAGCGCCACCGTGCTCGCCCCGTTCGCCGACTTCGACCAAGTCATGGAGGCAGTACCCAAGATCCTCGCCAGCGGGCTGGTGCCCTACGTCCTGGAATACATCGACAACGTGACGATGGCCGCTCTCGTCCACACCCAGAATCTGGAGCTGGGTATTCCCGACAGCATCCGCGACAGCTGCCAAGCGTATCTCGTTGTGGCGCTTGAGAACCGCACTGCCGACCGACTGGACGAGGATGTCGAGCGGGCCGGTGAGCTGGTCGCCGAGCTGGGTGCCGTCGACGCCTATGTGCTGGAAGGAGGCTCAGCACGCAAGCTGATCGAGGCGCGCGAGAAGGCGTTTTGGACGGCAAAGGCGATCGGCGCAGACGACATCATCGACACCGTTGTGCCGCGCTCCGCGATGCCGAAATTCCTTTCCGCCGCACGCGATCTGGCGGCGACCGCGGGCGCTGCCGCGGCCGGCTGCGGACACGCGGGCGACGGCAACGTGCACCTGGCCATCTTCTGCAAGGACCCGGAGAAAAAGAAGAAGCTGATGACCGACATCTTCGCGTTGGCAATGGAATTGGGCGGCGCGATCTCCGGCGAACACGGCCTCGGCCGCGCCAAAACCCCGTACTTCCTAAAGCTCGAAGACCCCGTCAAGATCGAGCTCATGCGCCGCATCAAACACAGCTTCGACCCGGCAGGCATCCTCAATCCCGATGTTGTCTTCACCGCGGAAGAAGCCCAATAAGAATTGATCACCGGCAAGCCCGTGAGGTTCGAGGAGGAGCGGCAATGACGGAACGATGGTTCTCCGATCAGGAGCTCGCGGAGATGGCACGGCCCACTATGGACCGTGCGATCGAGGCGCTCGATCGCGGCGACACCGACGGCGCACGAGCGCTGTGCGAGGAGATGAAGCACGAGTGGCGCTACCTGCACGACCTGATGGCGAGCGGTCTGCTGGGCCTGATCAGCTTCGTGCAGGAGAGGCTGGGCGATGAGGGGGTGGCCGAGGCCTGGCGCTACGGGAATGAGCGCGGCTGGCGGGGTGACGTCGAGAAGATCGAGGGCACCAACCGGCGGCAGATCGTGCACGCGCTCGCCGCTACGTGGCGGGCGCACTCGTGCTCGGGCACCGGGCCGAACCCGGGCGCCTTCGAGATCGAGGAGGACGACGAGAAGTTCACCTTCCGGATGAACCCGTGCGGCTCGGGCCAGCGCCTGTGGCGAAACGGCGCCTACCGCGGTGAGCGCCCGCTGGGCGTGACGCACGATGCGCACGACTGGAGCTATGGGCGCAAGGGCTTCCCGCTGTATTGCACGCACTGTTCGTTCATGAACGAGATCCAGCCGATCGAGTGGATCGGGCACCCGATGTACCCCTCCGACCCGCCCGACGACTACGACCGCGATCCCTGTACCTGGTACTGGTACAAGGACCCGGCGGAGATCCCGGAGCGGCACTGGGCCCGCTACGGCCTGAGCAAGCCGGCCGCCGCGGGCGACGGCTGATGCTCGGCCTGACGCCGTCGGGACGCCGGGTCATCGTCACCGGCGCGACCGGGGGGATCGGCCGCGCGCTCGCCGAGGTGCTGCTGGCG
>NZ_JBAPPI010000380.1:0-8219 GCF_049280035.1 Mycobacterium sp.
CTGCGCGCCAGGGCAGGAAGCCGGGCGAAGCCGGCACGACGTTGGGCACCGGAGTCGCCCGGCCGAACAGCCAGGCGGCCAGGGCCGAGCCGCGAGTCCCGTCGGCCAGCGCGTGCACGACCTGCAACACGGCGACCGTGCCCGGGCCGGTGCCGCCCGGTAGGTCGTGCACCGGTGCGAAGAGGTGCAATCGCCACGGCGCCCGGCGGCTGTCCAACTGGTCGTCGGCGAGCCGGACCGCGGCGTCCAGGCAGCCACGCCAGCTGTCGTCGTCGAGTTGGTGGCGGATTACCCGTTCGGGCTCCAGCGTCGTCGGCACCCAGCTCGGATAGGTCCACGGCGAACCGTCCTCGACGCGGACGGTGAGGGCTCGGCAAGCCTGGGCTCGACTGCGGACATCGTCGACCGCGCGCGCGAAATCCGTTGGCTCGCCGGCGAATGCGTAGAGCAAAAACGCGTCGTTGGGGACCTTGGCCGACATCCAGTAGAACTGCGCGTCGGCCGCGGTCATCCGGGCCGACACGTCAATTCGTCGCACCGGGGCAATACACGGTGATGGCATCTTGCATGAACGGCCGCACCTGTTCAGTCGTCAAACCCTGAGCTTGCAGCTCGGCGGCGATCTTCGACATGGCGACCCTGAACGGGCTTGGGTGCCCGCCGAATCGAAAGTTAAACACGTCGGCGCGAGAAAGACCATCGTTGTCGCACCGTTCATGCGCAAGGGCGATCAACCGATCCGGTGGGCCGACGTTCATTCCGTCATTCGACAGCAATCCCAAAAACTGGGCATCCAGCGTGTCGGCGTGAGCGACACCTGCCGCGACCAGTACAGCTGCGACGGCGACGAAAATCGGACGGAACGGATTTACAGTCATGGTTGAGTGTGGCACCCATCACAGAAAACCGCGAGCCCAGGTAGCCCTAGGGCGAAGACGGCGATCCGTGCGGACCGAAGCCACCGCTAGCCGGCTGAGCCGATGAATCCCAACACCAAGTCGGCAACCCGCTCCGGCTGGTCGAGCTGCAGGAAGTGCCCGGCATGGTCGACGATGGCCACATCGCTGCCGTCTGGCAGCGCTCGCGCCGTCCAGTGCGCGAAATCCGCTGTCATGCAGCCGTCGTCGCGTCCGTGTAAGTACAGGCTCGGCACCGCTGGTGCCGATGTCCAATGCCGGTGGCGTTCGGCGTACCGCATCGGCGGGCGGGTGTTGCGGATCGTGGCCCGGTATGGCCCGAGCGCGGCACGCCAACTCTCCGGTGTCCCGATCGCGGCGTCGACATGGCGCAGATCTTCCTTGGCGTCGTAACCCGGTGACCATCGTCGCCATAGCCGTGGCAGCACCCACGACGCGGATCGCTCTGGCAGCCAGGGCAATTGGAAGTAGCTGATGTACCAGCTGCGCAGCAGCTGGGGTGGGATTTGAGCGAGCAACCGGACCCGATCGGGCAGCCGGCTCAGTGGGCGAAACGCTGCAGCCGGCGGCACCGACATGATCACGGCCTTGGCGAATGGGCTGTCCGGCATCGCCGCTAAACCGTTGGCCGCCATCGCGCCCCAGTCGTGTCCGATCACCACGTCGCGGTCGGTGCCCCCGGCCGCCGACCGCACCTGCAGCGCGTCGTCCATCAGCGCCCCGATGTGATAGCTCCCGTCGGACGGAATCGACGACGGGGCGTAGCCACGCATGAACGGCGCCACCACTCGCCAGCCCGACTCGGCGAGCCGCGGCGCGAAGTTGCGCCAGCCGTAAGCGGTATCGGGAAACCCGTGCAGGCACAGCGCAATCGGGCCGTCGGGTGGCCCCCACGTCAGGGCCTTCAATTCCACGGCGGGCGCGTGCACATCGATCCAGCGGGGTCCAGCCATCGTCTGATCCTTAAAACTGGTCGAAGTCCGAGACCAGCCAACGCTGGCCGATTTTGTCCAGCGTCACCCGGACAGTGGAGTCGGCATTGGCCGGCGCGGAGTCACCGATCTTGATCGTCTGGTTGACGAATACCAGGACTACCGCGTGATTGTGCGTAGCCGACTCCGACGCCGCCCCGGGAACGATGGCCGTCGAGGCGACGTGTTGTTCTTTCGCATTCGGAATGAGTTCCTCCTGCGTCCGCTGCGTGTAGACGTCGCGGAACTTGCCGGTGAGTCGCTGCCGCGCGGCCGCCACGTCCCGCTCCACGGTGTCGAACCGGAATGAAAGCAGCGCGACGGTGGAATCCCTTGCTGCCGTGACTGATTCGCTGCGAGCCAGGTCGGTGTTGCGAACCGACGAGTCCTTCCATTTGAGCAGACCCGCGGCGATCGCCAGCAGCAATGCCAGCGCGGGAAGCAAGCCATAGACCAGTACGCGCGACCAGTTGACGCCTTGTGGCTGCGTCATCGCACGAACATCACGTCGGAGACCTTGGCGACGTCGCCCGTCTTCTGCACCGTGACCCGTATCCGCCAGAAATGCGGCTCCTGGTGTGTCTGCGCGGGATCCGACGACTTCACCGTCACCGCCACCAGAACCCGGCCTTGGTCGCCGTTTCGCGTCTCCAGGCCGGCGTCGGTGACGGTGCCTACCAACTGCGATCGCGTCCGCTTGGCGTTGTCGATGTACGACTGCTTGCGGCGGCTGAAGCTGTCGTAGAACTTGCCGGTTGCCGAGTTCAGGATCCGTTGCGCGTCGGCGTCGGCGTGCTGATAGTCGACCGTGAGGAGGTTCGCCGCGCCCTGGCTGGCCGCCTGCACGAAAAGGTTGCGCTGGGTGTCGAGGTTGTGGGCCTCATACGCTCGGAAGCCCAGCCAGCCGACCAGCCCTGCCAACAGCACACCCGCCACCAGGCCGGCGACCAGCGCGATCCGCTCAACCTGGGTAGGGGGTTGGATGGGCCCAGGGTATACGACGTCTACGGGGTCTCCTGGCGAATCCATGACGGGCTCCCCGCCGGAGGTAGCAGCATCGTCTGGCATGTTTGCTCCTGTTCGGCACGTCGATACCGTCCAATGTAGGTGTCGACGGACGCCGTATACGTGCCCAATATTCCAGAACTGCCAGTTTTTCCGGTGAGCGCGCGAATTATTTCTGGCGATCTTCGAGCAGATGACCACCGCTGTCGACCGCCGCATCGAGGCGGCGATGGAAGAAGCCGCGACCGGGGCTGACCCGCGGCGCATCTTCGAGCTGCACGTGCGGGCCTACCTCGAAGCGATGTGGGAGCACCGGATCGGCAGGCTCACCGAGTCAGCTCGCGCGACGCCTGCGCAGCGGCCTGCTCGAGGTCGGCGATGACGATCTTGCGCATGCCGTACATCGCCTGGGTCGCGGCCGTCGCCTGGGCCGGATCCGGGTGGCTGACCAGCTCGTAGAGCCGGTCCGGAATGATCTGCCAACTCAGGCCGAATCGGTCCTTGCACCAGCCGCACTGCGATTCCTCGCCACCATCGGTCAACCGATCCCAGTAGTAGTCGACCTCGTCCTGGTCCTTGCAGCTGACCGTGAACGACACCGCCTCGCTGAACGGGAACTGAGGGCCACCGTTGATCGCGATGAACCGGTTGCCGTCCAACACGAAGCTGGCCGACAAGATCGAGCCCGGCTCGCCGGGGCCCGCGTCGGTGGCCCGGTTGAAGCTCTCGATGTGCGAGTTCGGGAACACCGAGGCGTAGAACGTCGCGGCCTCCTCCAGGTTGTGGTCGAACCACAGTGAGGGCGTAATCGACGGCATACCGGCCTCCTAGTCTTTGGTCGCTTTCAGTGATAGACCGGCCAGCCGGCGAAAACTCATCGACGCCCCGAGCGTTGACAGGGTGAATGTCCACGAAGTGCTGTAGGTAACGTCAGGCGGATACCTTCGCCTGACGACGATGCAGGCCGCGTAGCGGCCTGAGGAGGAGCCGGGCAATCAGCACCCGAGAGGACGCCCATGACTACTGTGAGCAGCACTCCGCAGACTGTCGAGTATTCGGGCGTCAATGGACTCACGCTGGTCGCCGACGAGTGGAACCGCGGCGCCGACGCGGGGGCCGGTCGGCCCACGATCCTGATGCTGCATGGCGGCGGCCAGAATCGGTTCTCCTGGAAAAACACCGGCCAGGTGCTGGCCGATGAGGGATTCCACGTGGTTGCGCTCGACAGTCGCGGGCACGGTGACAGCGACCGGGCACCCGACGCCGACTACGACGTCGAGACGTTGACTGCTGACGTCATGCAGGTGCTCGATGCGATCGGCCGGCCGGTGACGCTGATCGGAGCGAGCATGGGCGGGTTGACCGGCATCCTGGTCGCCGATCAGGCCGGGCCCGATCAGGTCACGGGGTTGGTGCTGGTCGACGTGGTGCCGCGGTTCGAGAAGAACGGCAGCGCTCGCATCCGCGACTTCATGTTCAGCGGTCTGCACGGGTTCGGCTCGCTGGAAGAGGCCGCCGACGCCGTCGCCGAGTATCTGCCGCATCGGACGAGGCCGCGCAGCCCGGAGGGGTTGAAGAAGAACCTGCGGCTGCGCGACAGCCGGTGGTACTGGCATTGGGACCCGGCGTTTATGACCAAGCCTGGCGACGACCCGCAGCTGCGCACCGAGAAGTTCGAGCACGCTGCCGCCGACCTGACGATTCCGGTGCTGTTGATCCGCGGCAAGCTATCCGACGTGGTCAGCCCGGAAGGCGTGCGGCATTTTCTGGCGACGGTGCCCAATGCCGAGTTCGTCGAACTGTCCGAAGCCGGACACACCGCGGCCGGCGACGATAACGACGCCTTCAGCGACGTCGTGGTGACGTTCGTAACGCGCTGACTCAGTTACGAAATAGCGGCTAGCCCACCGGCTTCTCGGCGTGCCCGCCGAACTGCTTACGCATCGCCGACAGCGCCTGGTTGGCGAAGTCATCGAGACGACGCGAGGCGAAGCGGGACTGTAGCGCGGTGGTGAGCACCGGCGCGGGAACTCCTTCGTCGATCGCCGCGATGGCCGTCCACCGGCCCTCCCCGGAGTCGGAGACCCGCCCGGTGAACTCCTTCAGATCGGGCGATTCGTGTAGCGCGATCGCGGTCAGATCCAGCAGCCAGGAGCCGATCACACTGCCGCGGCGCCATACCTCGGCAACATCGGGGATATCGAAGTTGTACCGATAGCACTCGGGATTCGACAGCGGCGCAGTTTCGGCGTCGCCCTTCTCAACGCGGGTACCGATGTCGGCATTGCGCAAGATGTTCAGCCCCTCGGCGAGCGAGGCCATCATCCCGTACTCGATGCCGTTGTGCACCATCTTCACGAAGTGCCCGGCCCCGCTAGGCCCGCAGTGCAAGTACCCCTTCTCCGATTGCGCGATCTTGCCGTCGCGGCCAGGGGTGCGCGGCGCCGCGTCCACGCCGGGCGCGACGGTGGCGAAAATTGGCTCCGCGTGCGCGAATGCTTGGTCGTCGCCGCCGATCATCAAACAATAGCCCCGTTCGCGGCCCCACACACCGCCGCTGGTACCGCAATCCAAGAGGTGAATCCCCTTCTCAGACAGTGCCTTTGCATGCTTCAGGTCGTCGCGGTAGTAGGTGTTCCCGCCGTCGATCACGATGTCGCCCGATTGCAGCGTGTTAACCAGCTCCTTAATTGCCTCGGTGGTGATATCGCCGGCGGGCACCATCACCCAGACGACTCGAGGCTTTGTGAGGTTGTCGACCAGTTCGGACAGCGACGACACCCCGGTGATCTTGTCTTCGCCGGCCAATGCCTTTACCGCGTCCGGATTGTGGTCGTACACAACGCATTCGTGCCCGTTGTCGACCAAGCGGCGGACGATATTGGCGCCCATTCGGCCCAGGCCGATCATCCCAAGCTGCATGTTGTCTTGTTCTCCTTACTGTGATGCACGGTGGTTACCGGGAAGCCACGGCTGTTGCCAACCGCGATGACCGCGCAGCAGCGCGCGGGCCTCCTCGGGCCCCCACGAGCCGGTTTCGTAGTGGTGGACCTTGCCGGGAGTATCGAGCAGCGGCTGCACGATGCGCCAGGTCTCTTCGATGCTGTCTTCCCGCGCGAACAGCAGACGGTCGCCGGTCAACCCGGCATGCAGTATGCGCTCGTAGGGCGTCAGCGGCTCGCCCAAGTCTTGCATGAACGAAGAATCCAGGTGGACGTCGCGCCAGCGACCGCCATCTAACGCGGTCAGCTGCACGCGCAGGCCCGGATCTGGATCGATCCGCAGCACAATCTGGTTGGGTTCGGCTTGCCTGCGCTCGGGCAGGAAAGGCAGCGCGGGAACGCGGTGCGTTAGCAACCGCACCTCGGTGACCCGTTCGGCCAAGGCCTTGCCCGCGCGCAAAAAGATCGGCACCCCGGCCCAGCGCCAGTTGTCGATCTCCACTCGCAGCGCGACGAAGGTCTCGGTCTGCGAGCGCTTGGCGACCCCGTCGATGTCGGTGTAGCCGCTGTATTGCCCGCGCACGCATCGGTCCGGGTCCAGCGCCGGTATCGCACGCAATACGTCGGCTTTCTTGTCGTTGAGGTCGTCTGCGCTCGGCCCGACCGGCGGCTCCATCGCAACTCCGGCGAGCACTTGCAGCAGATGGTTTTGCACGACGTCACGCAAGGCACCGACCCCGTCGTAGAACTTGCCGCGGTCCTCGACGCCGAAGTCCTCGGCCATGGTGATCTGAATTTGCGAGATCTTCTGACGGTCCCACAGCTCAGCGAGCGCCAGGTTGCCGAAGCGCAAATACTCGATTTCGACGACCGGCTGCTTGCCCAAGAAGTGGTCCACCCGAAAGATCTGGTCCTCTTTCAACACCGCATGCAGCCGGGCATTGAGTTCACACGCAGACTTGAGGTCGTGTCCGAAGGGCTTTTCCACCGCGACGCGGGAGTGCTCTAACAGCCCGGCCTTGCCCAGGCTCTCGACAATGGGGGCAAACAGCGCCGGCGGCATTTCCAGGTAGTACAAGCAGTCGCGCTTGGAGCCGACCCGCTCAGCCAGCTCGTCATACAGGCCGGCATCGGTGACGTCGCCGTGCACGTAGGACAATCGGTCCGCCAGCCGGTCGAACACCTTGTCGTCGATGTCTTCGCCGGTCTCGGCGATCGCCTTGCGGGCCCGGTTGACCAGCTCCTCGGCGCTGATGTCGTCGCTGGCCACGCCCAACACCGGGCACTGCAGCAATTCCCGGCGCTCCAGGCGGTAGAGGGCTCGGAAGGTCATCTTGCGGGCCAGGTCGCCGGTAATGCCGAAGATCACCAGC
This sequence comes from Mycobacterium sp., assembly GCF_049280035.1. GTDB lineage: Bacteria > Actinomycetota > Actinomycetes > Mycobacteriales > Mycobacteriaceae > Mycobacterium. The sequence continues at coordinate 7,209 of NZ_JBAPPI010000380.1, forward strand.
ATGTCTGAGCCGCGATCACCAGATTCGGCCAATCGGGGACCTCCACAAAGAATCGACTACCAACCCTAAACACTGCGGTTGGGCCCGACAACACGCAGCAAACCACTCACGGCGCGGCAGGCTTGGCATCAAGTAACCGCTTGCCAGGCCGGCCAAACCTCTAGCCGGGGCAACGGAATTTCTTGGTTGGCCAAAAGCAGTTTCGCAGTTGATCTTTCAGCTCACGACCGGATTCCCGCACCGCAGACTCGGCACTGTTACTAGGACGGACAACACTCATCAGGAAAGATGCGAGGCATGCATGACCACCTGATGCTCGCGGTCTACGCGTTGGGCGGCCTGGCGGCGGCCGAGGCCGCCGCGCTGGCCTTTGTGTGGGCAGCACTCACCCGGAGTCGCCGGGAGGCCGCTGAACTTCGCCAGCGCGTCGACCCCCGCAGTTGGCTTTTGACCGGCGGCCGGGAGGCGGTCAAGACCGTGTGGCAGACCGCGAACCTGGTGCGCAAGGAAGGGTTCGGCGCCGCGGTGCGCAACTCCATCGAAGATCTCGCCGATTGGGCCGAGGTGGAACGCCCGGACCTGGCCCGGGTCACTGCGGACGGCAAGGTGGCGATTCTTTTCACCGACATCGAAGAGTCCACCGCGCTCAACGAACGGGTCGGCGACCGCGCCTGGGTCAAGTTGATCGGTGAGCACGACAAGATGGTCCGCAAGCTGGTCACGCAGCGCTCCGGGCATGTGGTGAAGAGCCAGGGTGACGGATTCATGATTGCCTTTGCGCAGGCCGAGCAGGCGGTGCGCTGCGGTATCGACATGCAGCACGCGCTGCAGAAAGAATCACAACGCAGGCGGCACAACGGCATTCGGGTGCGGATCGGAATCCACTTGGGCCGATCCGTGCGCCGTGGCGACGACCTGTTCGGCCGTAACGTCGCCATGGCGGCGCGAGTGGCCGGGCAGGCCGGAGGCGGGGAGATCCTGGTTAGCGAGACCGTGCGCGATGCCGTCAGC
>NZ_JBAPPI010000381.1:0-5081 GCF_049280035.1 Mycobacterium sp.
GTTTTATCGATGGCGGCGAGAAAATCCTCGCTCGAGCCAATGTCGTTGACGGCTACTTGGGGCGAGGTGACGGTGGGACTCGGCATATTGTTGGGTTGCTCCGGACAGGTTGGGGTCGTAGGGATAAAGCGGGTTTGTTCAATTGCCCGCCTCCTCCGCATCGCGCTGCGCGCTCTGCATCGTCACCGGGCTACCTGTCGAGGCTACTCGACTGGGCACACGCTGGCCAAACTCAGCCCGTGCGCGCCGAGCGTGAACTCACGGCGGAAAACCCGCCGCAGGAATTTCGCCGTAGCTGCACGCTCGGCGCTAATGCGCGGCGGTATCCCAGCTGCGGCCATAGCCCACCGAGACCTCCAGCGGCACGTCAAGCGGGTATGCGCCGCCCATCTTCTCGCGTACTAACGCCTCAAGCCGCTCCCGCTCACCGTCGGCCACTTCGAACAACAGTTCGTCGTGGACCTGCAGCAGCATCCGAGACGCCAGTCCCGCCGCCTTGAGCGCCTTGTCGACCTCAATCATGGCCACCTTGATGATGTCGGCCGCGCTGCCCTGGATCGGCGCGTTGAGCGCCGCCCGCTCGGCGGCCTCGCGCACCTGGCGGTTGCTGCTGTCCAGCTCGGGCAGATAGCGCCGCCGTCCCAACACTGTGGAGGTGTAGCCGTCCTTGCGGGCCTGTTCGACGACGTCCATCAGGTAGTCCCGGACTCCGCCGAACCGCGCGAAGTACTGATCCATCTGAACTTTGGCCTCTTCGGTGGAGATCTTCAGCTGGGCAGCCAGGCCGTACGCGCTCAGCCCGTAGGCCAGCCCGTACGACATCGCCTTGACCCGACGGCGCAGCTCGCCGGTCACCTCCTCGATCGGCACCCCGAATGCCCGGGACGCGACGAACGAGTGCAGGTCTTCGCCGGTGTTGAACGCCTCGATCAGGCCCGCGTCACCGGACAGGTGAGCCATGATCCGCATTTCGATCTGGCTGTAGTCGGCCGTCATCAATTCGGTGTATTTGGCGCCCATTCCGCTACCGACAACAAAAGCGTCGCGGATCTGGCGGCCGGCGTCGGTGCGGATCGGAATGTTCTGCAGGTTGGGTTCGGTCGAGGAAAGCCTGCCGGTCGCTGCGATTGTTTGGTTGAACGTGGTGTGGATACGGCCGTCGCCGGCCACCGAATTCAGCAGCCCATCGACGGTCACCTTCAGCCGGGTCACGTCGCGGTGCGCAAGCAGATGCTGCAGGAACGGATGCCCGGTCTTGTCGAACAGTGACTGCAGTGCGTCCGCGTCGGTGGTGTATCCGGTCTTCGTCCGCTTGGTCTTGGGCATCTCTAGCTCGTCAAACAGCACTACCTGCAACTGTTTTGGCGAGCCGAGGTTTATCTGCTTTCCGATCACCGCGTACGCCGCCTCGGCCGCATCACGGATCTGGTCACCGAATTGGCTTTGCAGCTCGGTTAATTGGTCCAGAGCGACGGCGATACCCGTGGCCTCCATACCCGCCAACACCTGTTGCACCGGCAGTTCCATCTCGGCCAGCAGTGAGGTGGAGTCTATGCGGGCCAGTTCGGCGTCCAGCGCATCAGCCAGGTCCACCACCGCGCGGGCGCGCAGCACAGCGGTCTGCACGGCTTGGTCATCGACGCCGTCGGTGGCTTCGATGTCATCGAGTAATGAAAGCTGCTGCTGTTCAGACGTTTCCGCTCGTAGCTCGCGACGCAAGTAGCGCAGTGACAGGTCGTCGAGGGTGAAGCTGCGCTGTCCCGGGCGGACCAGGTAGGCGGCCAGCGCGGTGTCGGAGCTGACCCCGTTCAGCGTCCAGCCGCGCCCGGCGAGGTCGTGGATGGCCAACTTGGCCTCGTGCAGTGCTTTCGGCTTCTCGGGGTCGGCGAGCCACGCCGCCAGCGCGGAGTCGTCGTCGGGTGTCAACGTCGTGGTGTCGATGTAGCCGCCGTCGCCGTCGGCGGCGGCGATGGCCAGCGCGGTCGCGTCGCCGTCGTAGGGCAGATGCGTGCCGACCACCGCCAGCCCCGATCGGTGCCCGTCGGCGACGTGCTCGGCCAGCCAGTGCCCGACCGTGCCGGGCTCCAGCACTCCCCCGCGCACGTCGAATCCCTCGTCGACCTCGGGTACACGGCCCCCAGCGGCAGCCAGCGTGTCGAACAGCCGGTCCCGCAGCACCCGGAATTCCAGCTGATCGAACAACTGGTGAATTTGATCGCGGTCCCACGGCTGCATCCGCAACGTGTCCGGCGTGTGCGCCAACGGCACGTCCCGGACCAGGTCGGTGAGCTCCCGATTGAGCACCACGCTGGCCAGATGCGCCCGCAGCGCGTCACCCACCTTGCCCCGCACCGAGTCTGCGTTGTCGACCAATGCTTGCAGCGAGCCGTATTCGGTGATCCATTTCGACGCAGTCTTCTCGCCCACCCCCGGAATACCGGGCAAGTTGTCGCTCGGGTCGCCGCGCAGCGCGGCGAAGTCGGGGTATTGCTCAGGCGTCAGCCCGTACTTCTCCACCACCGCCGCCGGGGTGAAGCGAGTCAGTTCGCTGACGCCTTTACGCGGGTAAAGCACCGTCACGTCCTCGGTGACAAGCTGCAACGAATCGCGGTCACCGGTGACCACCAGTACCCGGTAGCCCTCCTTTTCGGCCTGGGTGGCCAATGTCGCAATCAAGTCGTCGGCTTCGAAGCCCGGCTCGGCCAGCACCGTAATACCCAGTGCCGCAAGGACTTCCTTGGTGACATCGATCTGGCCGTGAAACTCATCGGGGGTTGACGACCGGTTGGCCTTGTACTCCGGATAGCGCTCGGAGCGAAAAGTCTGCCGCGACACGTCGAACGCTGCGGCCACATGCGTGGGCGACTCATCGCGCAACAGGTTGATCAGCATGGCGGTGAACCCGTAAACCGCGTTGGTCGTCAGCCCGCTCTGGGTTTTGAAATTCTCGGCAGGCAGCGCGTAGAACGCCCGGAACGCCAGCGAATTGCCGTCCAGCAGCATCAACGTCGGCTTGTCGTCAGCGGCCTGGGCGGCTTCCGTCTTCTTGCTTGCGGTCCTCGCTGGGCTCACGAACCTAACTCTAGGCACTGCCCCGGACAGCTATGTCAACTGCCGCGGTCCGCCCACGTCGTACTCGGAAACCGAAGCGGACATGATTGCGCCGTGTTGCTCATCGCTCGGTCCACTACCGCGGAACGCGTCGACGGCCGCCTGCGACTCCCACCGTTCAAAGACGTCGATGCGACCCGGATCGAGCAGGTCGGCGCTGATCGCGTAGTCCAGACACCCCGGTGTCCGCCGGGCCTGCCGTACGACGTCCTTACATTCCGTCAGGTAGCTGTCCCGCTGCAGCGGCTCAACCACGATGTAACCCGCGACGATCACCAATGGGACACCCCTTCGTTTGCACGGTACCTCCGACTTACTGACCGTCGGCGCTCGCCAAAGTCATCGGGGATTCTCGAGCACCGCGGCAAAACTGCAACACGTTTCAGTTTTGCGGGGGTTGTCGGTACGCTGGCCGGATGCCAGGAGCTACCCGTCAAGAACCGGCAATCGACGGCTGGTTCGCCGTCTCCGACGACGCCGGTGTGCCGCACCTGATCGGCGCAAAATGTCCGCAATGCGGCACCTACGTCTTCCCGCCGCGAGCCAACAATTGCCCCAACCCCGGCTGCGACGGCGACCAGCTCGACCAAGTGCCGCTGTCGCGGCGCGGAAAGCTGTGGAGCTACACCGAAAACCGGTATGCACCGCCGCCGCCCTACCCTTCCCCCGATCCGTTCGAACCGTTCGCCGTTGCCGCGGTGGAGTTGGCCGACGAAGGTCTGATCGTGCTTGGCAAGGTGGTGGACGGCACCCTGGCCGCTGACCTGAAAGTCGGACTGGAGATGGAGCTGACCACTATGCCGCTGTTCGTTGACGACGACGGCGTCGAACGCATCGTCTACGCCTGGAGGATCGCATGAGTAGTACTCCCGAACCGGTCTACCTCCTCGGCGCCGGGATGCACCCCTGGGGCAAATGGGGTAACGACTTCACCGAATACGGTGTGGCCGCAGCTCGTGCCGCGCTGGGCGAGGCCGGCCTGGACTGGCGGCAGATTCAGTTGGTAGCCGGCGCAGACACGATCCGCAACGGCTATCCGGGTTTCGTCGCCGGGGCGACGTTCGCGCAGAAGCTGGGCTGGAACGGTGTGCCGGTCAGTTCGAGCTATGCGGCGTGCGCCAGCGGATCGCAGGCCCTGCAAAGCGCCCGCGCACAGATCCTCGCCGGGTTCTGCGATGTCGCACTGGTGATCGGCGCCGACACCACGCCGAAAGGCTTTTTCGCCCCGGTCGGCGGCGAGCGGAAGAACGACCCGGACTGGCAGCGGTTTCATCTGATCGGCGCCACTAACCCGGTGTACTTCGCACTGCTGGCGCGACGCCGGATGGATCTCTACGGCGCCACGCTCGAGGATTTCGCGCAGGTGAAGGTTAAAAATGCGCGCCACGGCCTGCAGAACCCCAATGCCCGGTTCCGCAAAGAGGCGTCGGTCGAAGACGTGCTGGCCAGTCCGGTGGTGGCCGACCCGCTGCGGCTGCTGGACATCTGCGCCACCTCGGATGGTGCCGCGGCGCTGATCGTGGCCAGTGCCAAGTTCGCCCGCGAACACCTCGGCTCGCTCAACGGCGTGCCTTCGGTGCGCGCGGTGAGCACGGTCACCCCGCGCTACCCCCAACACCTGCCCGAATTGCCGGATATTGCAACGGATTCCACTGCAGTAGTGGCCGCGCCGGAGCGGGTGTTCAAAGACCAGATCATTGACGCCGCCTATGCCGAGGCCGGCATTGGGCCAGAAGATTTGAGCCTGGCCGAGGTTTATGACCTGTCCACCGCGCTGGAGCTCGACTGGTATGAGCACCTCGGGCTTTGCGCCAAGGGCGACGCCGAGGCGCTGCTACGCAGCGGCGCCACAACGATCGGCGGGAAGATTCCGGTCAACCCGTCAGGGGGGCTGGCCTGCTTCGGCGAGGCGATTCCCGCACAGGCGATCGCACAGGTCTGCGAGCTCACCTGGCAGCTGCGCGGCCAGG
>NZ_JBAPPI010000382.1:0-9177 GCF_049280035.1 Mycobacterium sp.
GTGCACGCGAACACGCCGCCGCAGAACCGGGCGCCGACGGATAGGCAAACGGATTCGAATTCGACGGTCTGTCGCTTGTCCAGCAGCTGTGCGCCGATGACGTCGCACGGCACGGATGGGTCACCGAGTGGCAGCGGCCAGTCGGGAAGGGTTCCGTCGTTGTTCTCGAAGAATTCGATCCATTCCCTTACCTCCGCGGACTCTAAGGTCAGCGCGGACGTGTGCCGGCGCTGCCGGACACAGTAAGCGTGATAACTGCCGGCCTCCGGCAGCGAGATGGGAGCGCCACCTCTCGTCACGGTGGCATACATGACATGGATCTCCGCGTATGCCAAGCTGAAAAACATTGCGTCGGTGTGGAGATGGTCAATGCATACGCAGAATGTGAAGTGGTCGGCGCGCTGAATGATTGCGAAGCGGAAGCAATCCCATTGGAGCGGACTCGGGGTAGCCAGTAGATGGCTTCGCAATTCTGCGGGCGTTATCTCACCGTACTTGGTCGGGACGAGGTTGATGTCGCTGGCTTCGGCGATGGTCCGATGGACGATGTGTTCGCGATCGGTGTCGTCGAACCAACTGCGGTAGGTGTCGTGGCGACGAAGGTGAGCGTTGATGACATACGTCATGGCACGGATATCGCATCGGCCGGGTATGGACCAGGTTGCAATGACCAACCGTGACATATCCAGACCCTGGGCGGCGTATGCGCGATAGTCACGAAGGTGCTGGGCTTGCGTATAGCTCGCCGGGACAGCGGTTATCGGCGCTTGCCGGACTTTCGCGAGGGTCGCGGGCGATGGCTGCCATGACACGAATGAGCCGGGTTCGGGCGCCCAATCGCGGATCATTCCCACTTCCACTTTCGCGACTTCTATCATTCTTCCTCCGAGTTCCTCAGCAGTTGCGGTTCACCGGAGACCTGTTACGCCGGAGCGCCTTCGAGGTCCGCCAACACTCCGCACAGGTGGCCGGCCAGACCTCGAACGGTGGTGATATCTGTGGAGCCAACCCGGATGCCTGTTTCCATCTCTATGCGCGTGCGCAGTTCGAGATAGCTAAGGGAGTCGAGTCCGCATTCGGACAGCGGACGATCCGGGTCGATGGAACGCCGCAGAATCAAGCTGACTTGCTCACCCACCAGATGCCGCAGCCGGGTCGGCCACTCTTCCCGCGCCAACGCCGTGAGTTCGGCGCGGAATTTACTTGTGTCCGTGCGGCTTTGCCCCATAGGTTTGAAGAGTTCAGCGAACGGGCTGCGTTGCCCAAGCGCCACTAACCACGGCACTCCGATGAACGGCAGGTAGCCGGTGTAGGCGCGGTCGTGGCGCAACAGCGACTCGAAAGCGTAGGCGCCGTCGTTGGGTGTGATCATCGCGGCGCCATTCCCTTCTGCCAGAAACGCGGCGCGCCCGATCTCACCCCATGCTCCCCATGCGATCGCGCTGGCCGGAAGGCCCTGAGCCCGGCGCCACCGAGTGAAGGCATCTAGCCAGCTGTTGGCCGCCGCGTATGCGCCCTGACCAGGCGAGCCCACCAGCGCGGCTGCCGAGGAGAATGAGCAGAACCAGTCGAGCGGCTGGTTGGTGGTTGCCCGGTGCAGATGCCAAGCGCCGTACACCTTTGGCGCCCAGTCGCGATCGATGAGCTCATCGGTGATGTTGGGCAGCGTGGCGTCCTCGACCACCCCTGCGGCGTGCAATACCCCGCGCAACGGGAGTCCGTTGGCGGTCGCCACGGCCACCAAGCGTTCGGCTGTCTCGCGCTCGGTGATGTCGCCGCACGCCACCACGACGTCGGCGCCGATTGCGCGGATGAGCTCGATTGTCTCCAGTGCCTTTAAATTCGGTTGAGAGCGGGAGGTCAACACAATGCGCCCGCAGCCCGCCGTGGCCATCTTCTCGGTGAGGAAGAGCCCAAGCGCGCCCAAGCCCCCGGTGATCACATAGGCGCCGTCACGACGGAAAATCGGAGCCTGCTCCGGTGGCACTACCGCAGTGCGAGACCCGGCCTGCGGGACGTCGAGCACAAGTTTGCCGGTGTGCTCGGCCGCGCTCATGACCCTGATCGCGGTGGCCGCTTCGACTAGTGGGTAGTCGGTGTGCTTCGCGGGAGGCAATTCTCCATCAGCTACTAGCCGGAACACTGTGCGCAGCAGCTCCCCGACGCGTTGGGGGCGGCCGATCGACAGCATCGCCAGGTCGACATAGTGGAACGTGAGGTTGCGGTGGAACGGGAAGAGCTCCAGCCGGGTGTTGCCATAGACGTCGCGTTTGCCGATCTCGACGAACTGTCCGCCGATGGCCAGCAACTCGATTCCGGCGCGTAGTGCTGTGCCGGTTAAGGAGTTGAGCACGATATCCACGCCGTAGCCGTCGGTATCGCGGCGGATCTGTTCGGCGAAGTCCACGCTCCGCGAATCGTAAACATGCTGGATCCCCATGTTGCGCAACAGCTGTCGACGCTGGTGGCTGCCAGCGGTGGCGAAGATTTCGGCTCCTGCCGCGCGGGCGATCGCTACGGCTGCCTGGCCTATGCCGCCGGTCGCCGAGTGGATCAAGACCCGGTCGGCCGAGGCAATCCTGGCCTGATCGTGCAGGGCATACCAGGCGGTGGCATGCGCGGTACCCACTGCGACCGCCTGATGGTCGGTCAGGCCGGCGGGCAGCGTGACGGCCAGCCGGGCGTCGCACGTGACAAACGTGGCCCAACAGCCGTTTCCGGAAAAGCCGCCGACACGATCACCGACGTGGTGGTTGCTCACGTCCGGCCCGACCGCCGTGACGACGCCGGCGAAATCCATACCCAGCTCTGGTTGCTGTCCGTCAATGCTGGGGGAGCGGCTCGTCGCGACAAGCACATCGGAGAAGTTGACGCTGGATGCGCTTACCGCGACCTCGATCTGCCCCGCCCCCGGCTGAACGCGTTGAAATGCGACCAGTTCCATTGTGTCCAGGTGCCCGGTCGTTCGAATTCGCAGGCGTGCACCGTCGCGCCCGTGGTTGACCACCGTGGTTCGTCGTTCCTCGGGGCGAAGCGGAGCGCGACAAAGGCGGGCGGTATACCACTGCCCGTTACGCCAAGCGGTCTCATCCTCTTCGGATCCACTGAGCAGTTGCCGCGCAAGCTGTTCGGCGTCGATGGCTTCATCCATGTCGATTTGGGTAGCACGCAAATGCGGATGTTCGGTGCCGATCGCCCGCATCAAACCGCGCAGCCCAGCCTGCGCCAGGTTGGCCACGTCGTCGGGTAGCACGGGTTGGGCATTCCTGGTTGCGAGGTACAAGCGAGGCGCGCCGCCGGGGACCTCCGGCAATTCGCGGGCGATGCGCACCAGATGCCGCACGTATTCGCCGCCCTGGAACGCAATGTGCTCGTCGGGGTCGCCGTTCTTCGGTTCCGTCAGGACCACTAGTCCGTCGAATCGAGCGTCTCGGAGCTGGCTGCGCAACGCTTCGCCATTCGACGAGTGGTCGGCGTGCTGCGGCCAGCACACGGAAGTGCATTGCGCACCATTGAGTTTCAACGCATCGGTCAACTGGGTTGCCAGTGCATCCGCGGTTGTGGAAGTGCTGACGAGAAGCCACGCTCCTGCATCGGTGTGCGCCACCTCAGGCAGCGCCTGCTGCTGCCACTCTATGGTGAGCAGCCGCTCGTTCAGCACACGATCGCGCTCGTTGCTTTGCGAGATCCCCAGGCCCATCTGCAGCCCGCGTACGGTCACCAGCACCGCCCCGTGCTCGTCTAAGACGTCGAGGTCAGCCTCAACCTCCGCGTCGCCGACTCCGGTCAGTTGCGAGTAGCAGTAGCGCGCGTTGCTGGTGGAACCGTAGACCCGCAGCCGACGGACGCTCAGCGGCAGCAGCAGACCGCCATTGCAAACGTCAACGACACTGGGGTGAGCCGCCACCGAGTGAAAGCAGGCAGTTAGCAGCGCAGGGTGCACTGCGTAGCTGCGCCGAAAGCGGATCGTGCCAGGCAGCCTGACCTCGGCCAGCACTGTGGCACCGGTTCCGTCGGCGATGCGGGCGGCGGCTAGTCCGGTGAAGGCAGGACCCAACTGGATACCGCGCTGATCCCACCATTTTCGAAGCTCGGCTCCAGGCACAGTGCACGGGTGCGCCGCCAGCAGAGCGGCCACGTCGTGCGCGGGAGGTCGGTCATCGTCCCCGACGGCGTAAAGGACTGCGGCGGCCCGCCGCACGTGCTCCCCATCCTGGTCGGTCTCCACCGCGAAGTTGACGACGGCCGGCGAGGCCATCGACGCGGCGGCGCCGACGGTGGTCTGCGCATCCAGCAGAAGCTCGTGCTCGAAGCGGATGTCACGGACCTCGGACTCCTCGCCAAGAACCGCGCGGGCCGCACCCAGTGCCATCTCACAGTAGGCCGCTCTCGGAAGGACAGCGGCGTTGCGAATCTGGTGATCGCCCAGCCACGGTTGCGCCGCAGTGCCGACCTCGGCCTGCCACACGTGCCGTTCCGGTTGCTCCTGCAGGCGCACATGCTGCCCCAACAACGGATGAACTGAAACGGTTGAACCGCTGCGTGTTTGGGATTCCTGACCGTCCCGGTCTAAAAAAAGCCGACGGTGCGTCCAGGTCGGCAGCGGTGCGTCCACCAGCTGCCCCGCCGGGTACAGCACCGAAAAGTCCACCGCCGCACCTGCGTTGTGCAGCTCCGCCAGAAAGTCGCGCAGCCCGTGCGATAGCGCTTGGTTGCGGCGCATGCCGGCCAGTGCGGCCAGTGGCATATCCAGGCTGCGGGCGGTCTGCTGGAGAGCGTGGGTAAGCAGGGGGTGTGGTGCCAGTTCTGCGAAAACCCGATGCCCGTCCTCCAATGCGGCCTGCACAGCCGCTGCGAACCGCACTGTGTGGCGCAGATTGTCGGCCCAGTAGAAGCCATCGCACACCGGCGATTCTCGCGGGTCGAACTGCGTCGCGGAGTAATAGGGAACGTCTGGCGTCATCGGGTTCAGCCCTGCCAAGACATCTGCCAGCTCGTCGAGAATCGGCTCTACCTGGGGGGAGTGCGATGCGACGTCGACGGCGATCTCGCGGGCCATCACATCACGCCGCTCCCACGCTGCTACCAAATCGCGGACCGTCTCGGTGGCGCCGCCGATCACTGTGGACTGCGGCGAGGCCACCACTGCCACCACGACGTCATCAACGCAGCGAGCCACCAGCTCCGAAAGCACTTGGTCGGCCGGTAGTTCCACCGATGCCATGGCCCCCGTGCGGGCGATGTGGGTCATCAGCCGCGAACGGCGGCAGATCACCCGCACCCCGTCTTCCAGCGACAAGGCGCCGGCAACGACAGCCGCCGCAGCCTCCCCGAGGGAGTGGCCAATAACTGCGCCCGGGCGTACCCCGTGTGCCTTCATGGTGGCGGCCAGGGCGACCTGCATGGTGAACACCGTCGGCTGGATCCGGTCAATACCGGTCACGATCCGGGGTGCCGACATCGCCTCGGTCACCGAGAATCCGGATTCGTGGGCGATCAGCGGCTCCGCCGCGGCGACGGTCGCGGCGAACGCGGGCTCGTTCGCGAGCGGGTCAGCTCCCATCGCCGCCCACTGCGAACCCTGCCCGGAGAACACCCACACCGGACCCCGATCATCGCGCCCGACCGTGGCCTGATGCGGAGTATCAATGTCGGCGACCTCGCGCAACGCTTCGGTCAGCTCGGGCAAGGTGCTGGCGATAACGACGGTTCGGACCGGTCGGTGGGCGCGCCGCCGCGCCAGCGTGTAGCCCAGGTCCGCCAACGCGACGTCCTCGTGTGCGTCCACCCAGTCGGCCAGCCGGCCGGCAGTGCGGCGCAGTTCGTCGGCCGACGTGGACGATAGCGGGAAAAGCAGTGGTGCCGTTGTCGGCGATTCGGCTGAGATATCCTCGGGCGCAGTGGCTTCGGGGGCCTGTTCCAGGACGGCGTGCACGTTGGTTCCCGAGAACCCGTAAGACGACACCGCCGCCCGTCGAGGCCCTTGGCGACCGTTCTCTGCTGGCCACGGCGTATTCGTTTGCGGGACAAAGAGGTTGGTCTCGATCTGAGCGAACTCATCCGGCATCCGGGTGAAATGGAGATTGCGCGGAATGACACCATGCCGGACGGCGAGGACGGCCTTCATCAGCCCAAGCGCTCCGGCGGCCGACTGGGTGTGTCCGAAGTTGGTCTTCACCGATGCGAGCGCGCACGGGCCGTCGACGCCGTACACCTTGGCAAGGCTCGCGTATTCGATGGGGTCACCCACCGGGGTGCCGGCGCCGTGTGCCTCGACCATGCCTACGCTGCGGGGATCCACCTCCGCCGCGGCCAACGCCGCACGGTAGGCCGCGACCTGTGCAGGCCCCGACGGTGTCACGATATTCACCGTGTGGCCATTCTGATTGGCGGCCGTGCCGCGTATCACAACGAGGATCCGGTCGCCACCGGCAAGCGCGTCGGGTAACCGTTTAAGCAGCATCACGACGCAACCCTCGCCGGCCACGAATCCGTCGGCGGCCACGTCAAACGCATGGCAGCGTCCGGTCGGAGACAACATGCCGATGGCCGAGCCAGAAGCGGCCTTGCGGGGTTCAAGCATCACCGAAGCGCCGCCTGCCAGCGCGATGTCGCTTTCGCCGTCATGCAGGCTGCGGCAGGCCAGGTGGATAGCCGCGAGGCCAGACGAGCATGCGGTGTCCACCGTCATCGCCGGACCGTGCAGTCCCATGGCGTAGGCGATCCGCCCCGACCCCATGGCGAAGCTGTTGCCCAGATATCCGTACGGTCCCTCCAGGGCCTGGGCATCGGCATGCACGAACTGGTAGTCGGCATGCATTAATCCCACGAAGACGCCGGTTCGCAAGTCGGCTAGTTTCTCCCGGGTGAAACCGCCGTGCTCCATGGCCTCCCACGAAGTTTCGAGCAGCAAGCGGTGCTGCGGATCCATCGCAGTCGCTTCTTTCTCGCTGATTCCGAAGAACTCGGGATCGAAGTCGGCGACGTTGTCCAGAAACGCGCCCCACTTGCACACCGACCGACCGAGCACGCCCGGCTCGGGGTCGTAGTACTCGTCGGCGTCCCATCGGTCGGGTGGAATCTCGGTGACCAGGTCATCGCCGCGCAGCAACGCGCGCCATAACTGGTCCGGCGATTCGATGCCTCCGGGAAGTCGGCAAGCCATCCCGATGATGGCAATCGGAGTAGCGGGCGTTCTGTTCATATGGAGCAAAGAATAGGCCGAATCTGGGTGCGGAGAGATGCAAATGGCTATTTTTGAGGCGAAATGACGACCGCGCCCAGGAAGCGGCAGCAGAGCGGGTGTGCTTAGCGCCTGCGTCGAGATGTAGAACCCCGGCGAGCTCAGCAGTTACTTACTGTCAACACGGCAGTTACACGGGTATGAAATCAAGGTTTTTGTGCACGTCAGAGGACCTTTATGCTTGTCCCGCTATTATTCAACACGTGTAGATCATTGAAAGATATGCGGGTACGATTGTTACCTAATTGTGGTATTTTATGAGCAGGTTTCAATTGTAAACATTAGCTATTTGATGGCAATTCTGAAAATTGCCTTGCGGCCCACTTACAATCATAATTTTCACCATTTTTATGAGCCTCTTTTATGTTTTTCCTTCGCGGCGTTATTAGGTGTCACGACTGGCGTAATTATGCGCCCGATTTCCGATTGGCTCTGCGTGCGTCATTTCTGCCGAGGAGTGACGGTGAGCTATAGGTCCGGCGCGATGTCGACTGGCTGGAATGGCGCCATTGGGAGCTGCAGGCTGGCGGGATTACGCGAAAGACGTTGAGCAACAGCGATATAACCTTCGCCTCAGCACTCCCGCAAGGGTCCACTGGCGGCTCTACGCAGGCGGCCCAGCTCTCGCTCGACTGGCCAGTTAAGGGCTCTCTCGTGTGCCAGATATAGGAGCGCCACGGTAGCGCAGACTTCGATACCGAGTTCTGGATCAGATATCCAGATGACGGACGTCTATTCCAACGATACGGCCCGTGATGGCCTGGCTGATCCTTAGGGGTTCTTCCCCGCGGACCGCGAACCAGGGCTGTGGGGCGGACTGCGCTCGATACCAATAGCTGGCCACGGGTTCGATGGTGTACCGGTGCCCGATACGCCGATCCCATCTTTGCTTTGCGACCTTGTTCAACCCACTAGTGGCCCGAATTCCTCGGGCCAGTCCACGAAGTGCTGACACCTTGACCGAACCCATGGAAGAAGCCCGCGTCCCCCGTCTGCCGATCGATGAGGCCAAGGCCGCAGCCGATGAAGCCGGGGTGCCCGATTACATGGCAGAGCTCGCCATCTTCCAGGTCTTGCTGAACCATCCCGAGCTCGCGTGCGCCCTCAACGACCTGCTCGCCATCATGCTGTGGCACGGAAAGCTGGACCCGCGGCTACGCGAACTGGTGATCATGCGTATCGGCTGGCTCACCGCCTCCGACTACGAATGGACACAGCATTGGCGAGTCGCACAGAGTCTTGGGGTAAGCGCCGATGACCTGCTCGGTGTGCGGGATTGGCGGTCCTACGATGCTTTCGGGCCCGCGGAGCGGGCAGTGCTGGGGGCCACCGACGACGTGGTGCGCGACGGGGCGGTGAGCGCCGAAAGCTGGGCGGCTTGTAAGCGCGAGTTCGGCGCCGACCAGGCAATGCTCGTCGAGCTCGTCACCGCGATCAGCTCGTGGCGGATGGTCGCGTCGATCCTGCACAGCCTGCAGGTGCCGCTGGAGGACGGTGCAGCGAGCTGGCCGCCGGACGGCCAACCGCCAACCCAATAAGCGGCGGAAGCTCGAGGCTTCCGATTGACACGTCAATCACAAACTCATACGGTTCCCGGCATGCGGCCACGGGTCGCCGACGTGCTCGGGGTGGAATTCCCGATCTGCGCGTTCAGCCATTGCCGCGACGTGGTGGCTGCCGTATCCAACGCGGGCGGGTTCGGCATTCTCGGCGCCGTCGCGCACAGTTCGCTGGGAGTGCCCGGGGCGTAGCGAGGACCAACGACCCGACGACGGGTCGTGAAATCCTGTGACGAGGCGACAGTGCCCGGCCAGCGACAAATGCGCGTCCAGCTTCCGTTGGTGGGTGCGGTGGTGCCTGCGACGGTAAAGTGACGGCTGTGATTGAGCCTTCTATTACCAGTGTTCTGCGCGAGCGTGCCAGTCTGCAGCCCA
>NZ_JBAPPI010000383.1:0-6649 GCF_049280035.1 Mycobacterium sp.
AGTCAGGTCGTCGCGGCCGCGTCGCGCAACCGCGACGTGCTCGCCGCCGAACGTCAGCAGAGGTCCACCGCCATGGCGGCGGTTCGCGAAGAGGTCAACGCGCTGGGCACCCGGATCGCCGCGCTCACCGAGTCGCTGCACCGCGACGAGGTTGCCAAGGCGCAGGCGGCGCTGCGGATCGAGCAGCTTGAGCAGATGGTGCTCGAGCAGTTCGGGATGGCGCCTGACGACCTGGTCGCCGAATACGGCCCGGAGGTCCCGCTGCCGCCGACCGAGCTTGAGCTCGCCGAATACGAGCAGGCCCGCGAACGCGGCGAGCAGGTGATCGCGCCGGCGCCCATGCCATACGACCGGGCCACCCAGGAGCGTCGCGCCAAACGCGCCGAACGAGAGCTGGCCGAGCTGGGCCGGGTCAACCCGTTGGCGCTCGAGGAGTTCGCGGCGCTGGAGGAGCGCTACAACTTCCTGTCCACCCAACTCGAGGACGTCAAGGCCGCGCGCAAGGATCTTCTTGACGTAGTTGCCGACGTCGACGCCCGCATCCTGCAGGTGTTCACCGACGCTTACACCGACGTGGAACGCGAGTTCAGCGGGGTGTTCGCCGCCCTGTTCCCCGGCGGGGAGGGCCGCTTGCGGCTTACCGATCCCGACGACATGCTCACCACCGGCATCGAGGTGGAGGCCCGCCCGCCCGGTAAGAAGATCAAGCGGCTATCGCTGCTGTCCGGTGGGGAGAAGGCGCTGACCGCGGTCGCGATGCTGGTGGCGATCTTCCGGGCCCGTCCGTCGCCGTTCTACATCATGGACGAGGTGGAAGCGGCCCTCGACGATGTGAACCTGCACCGGCTGCTTGGTCTGTTCGGGCAGCTGAGAGCTCAGTCGCAGCTGATCATCATCACCCATCAGAAGCCGACGATGGAGGTCGCCGACGCGCTCTACGGCGTGACGATGCGCGATGACGGCATCACCGCGGTGATCTCCCAGCGGATGCGCGGCCAGCAGGTCGACCAGCTGGTCACGACTACATAGCGAGGAATACGTTGCCCCAAGCTCTGTGGATTGCGATCGCGGTCGCCGCCACACTGATCGTCATCGCCGCCTTGATCTTTGGGCTGGTCCGCTACCGCCGGCGGCGGGTCAGCCTGTCGGCCCGCGAGCACACCGACACCCTGGATCGCTCGGGCGGCTACACCGCATCGTCGGGAATCACGTTCAGCCGCACCGAGTCTCGGGATCGGATCGACACCACCGGACTGCCCGCCGTGGGCGACGACGCGACCATCCCCCGCGATGCCCCGAAGCGTCCGATCGCCGATGTTCAACTGCCCGAACCGGATACCTCAGATATCGGGGCGCCTCCACCGGTGCAGACGCCCGCGCCCGCTGCCGGGCCGTCAGCGCCCGAGGTGGAGGCTATAGCGCCGCCCGATGGGCGATTAGAGCGACTGCGCGGCCGGCTCGCCCGGTCACAGAATGCGTTGGGCCGCAGCCTATTGGGGCTGCTCGGCGGCGGCGATCTCGACGAAGACTCCTGGGAGCAAGTGGAGGACACTCTGCTAGTCGCCGACTTGGGCCCGGTGGTTACCACGTCGGTAGTGGCGCAGCTGCGCAGCCAACTCGCGAGCAAAGACGTACGCACCGAGGGCGACGCCCGCGCAGTGCTTCGGGAGGTGCTGATCAGCGAGCTGCAACCCGACCTGGACCGCTCGGTTCGCGCACTGCCGCATGGCGATCACCCGTCGGTGCTGCTGGTCGTCGGCGTCAACGGCACGGGCAAAACCACCACCGTCGGCAAACTGGCGCGGGTGTTGGTCGCCGACGGCCGCCGGGTCGTGCTGGGCGCCGCCGACACCTTCCGGGCCGCCGCTGCCGACCAACTACAGATCTGGGCTGCGCGAGTGGGTGCCGAAGTGGTGCGTGGAGCTGAGGGCGCCGACCCGGCCTCGGTCGCTTTCGATGCCGTCGACAGGGGCATCGCCGCGGGCGCTGACGTCGTGGTGATCGACACCGCAGGCCGGCTGCACACCAAAGCCGGATTGATGGACGAGCTCGGCAAGGTCAAACGCGTTGTGACGCGGCGCGCAGCGGTGGACGAGGTGCTGCTGGTGCTCGACGCCACCATCGGGCAAAACGGGCTCGCCCAGGCTCGGGTGTTCGCCGACGTCGTCGACATCACCGGAGCGGTGTTGACCAAGCTGGACGGAACCGCCAAGGGCGGCATCGTTTTCCGGGTCCAGCAGGAACTTGGCGTGCCGGTGAAATTGGTCGGGCTCGGGGAGGGACCCGACGATCTTGCACCGTTCGAACCCGCCGCCTTCGTCGATGCCCTGCTCGGTTGACCGACGGGTCGTGCACCGATTTGACCGAACCAGCGTCGCGAGGCCGGTGGGTCTCAACACTTCTTGTCGGAGAACGCAGGGTGATAAGGCGGAAATCGTTGACCAACAGTGACACGATGCTGACGTGGACCCCAGCGGGGACGGTGGCGGTGGACTGACCCCGACGGGGTTGATCTGCGGTTCCTGCGGCGCGCAGTCCAGCTCGACGGCGAAGTTCTGCGGCGAGTGCGGTGTGCGCCTTACGGAGGCCACCCGGTCGGCTGAGTACAAGCAGGTCACAGTTCTCTTTGCCGACGTGGTCCACTCCATGGACATTGCGGCAGCCGTCGGGGCTGAGCCGCTGCGCGAGATCATGGCCGGCCTGGTAGACCTCGCTTCGCCGGTGGTGCAGCGCTACGGCGGCACGGTGGACAAGTTCACCGGGGACGGGATCATGGCGGTGTTTGGCGCACCGACGGCACTGGAAGATCACGCGCTGCGCGCCTGTATGGCGGCGCTCGGTATTCAGGATGAGGTCAAGCGGCTGGCGGTTGAGGTTGAGCATCACCACGGTGTTGACCTGCGGCTGCGGATAGGCCTCAATTCCGGCCAGGTCATTGCCGGTGAGATCGGTTCGGGCGCTACGGGTTACACCGCGATTGGTGAACAGGTGGGCATGGCGCAGCGGATGGAGTCGGTGGCGCCGCCGGAGGGGGTGATGCTCAGTGCATCTACTGCGCGGCTGGTTGAGCCCGCGGCGGTGCTGGGTGAGCCTGAGATGGTGCACATCAAGGGCGCCAAGGATGCGGTACCCGCGCGGCAGCTGCTGGGCATGGCGTCGCAGCCAGGGGGGATCGGTCGCTTTGAGACCACGTTGGTGGGACGTCAATGGGAAGTGAACACCGTCACAGCCATCTTGGATCGATCGATCGGTGGCCACGGAGGTGTGGTGTGTGTGGGGGGAGCGGCGGGCATCGGCAAGAGCCGGCTGGTTCACGAGACCGTCGAGATCGCCCGTGGTCGGGGTGTCGAGGTGTTTTCGACCTTTTGTGAGTCGCATGCCGGTGACATCTCGTTTCATGTGGTGGCGCGGCTGCTGCGGGCGATCGCGGGGATCAGCGAGCTTGATAGCGAGGCCGCGCGGGCGCGGGTGCGCAGCCGGTTTCCTGTCGACGTCGACCCGCAGGATCTGGTGTTGCTGGATGACCTGTTGGGCATTCGTGACCCGGAATCCGAGCTGCCGCCCATCGACCCGGCCGCGCGGGGGCGGCGGTTGACCGCGCTGATCAACTCCTGGTCGCTGGCGCGCGCCGCGCCGGTGCTTTACATCCTCGAAGACGCGCACTGGATCGACGCGGTCAGCGAATCCATGCTGGCCGGGTTTTTGAAGGTGATCCCGCATACCCCGGCGATGGCGCTGATCACCTACCGCCCGCACTACCACGGCGCGCTCGCGCAGGTGCCCGGTGCGCAGACGGTGGCGCTGGCACCACTGGGTGATGCGGACACCTCGGCTTTGGTGGGTGAGCTGGTGGGCCCGGATCCCTCGGTGGGCGCGGTGGCCGCGCTGATCAGCGAACGGACCGCCGGTAACCCGTTTTTCGCGCAGGAGATGGTGCGCGAGCTTGCCGAGCGCGGTGTGCTCGAGGGCGAGCGCGGTGGTTACCGGTGCGGCACCGATGTGGCCGAGGTCAGCGTGCCGGCCACCGTGCAGGCGGTCATCGCCGCGCGCATCGATCGCCTCGAACCAGCCGCCAAGCAGACGCTGAGCGCCGCGGCGGTGATCGGATCACAGTTCGGCCCGGACCTGTTGACCAGCCTGGGGATCGATGCGGCCCTCGAGGCGCTGGTCGAGGCGGAGATGATCGATCAGGTGAGGTTCACCCCGCCCGCCGAGTACGCATTCCGGCATCCGTTGATCCGCGCGGTGGCCTACGAGTCGCAACTGAAATCAGACCGCGCCAAGCTGCACCGGCGCCTGGCCGCGGCCATCGAGGCCGGCGACCCGGGATCGGTCGAGCAGAACGCGGCGGTGATCGCCCAGAATCTGGAGGCAGCCGGCGATGTGCAGGCCGCCTATGGCTGGCATATGCGTGCCGGCGCGTGGTCGACGCACCGCGATTTGGCCGCGGCGCGGCTGAGTTGGGAGCGGGCGTGCGAGATCGCCGACGCGTTGCCCCCCGACGATCCGGGGCGCACCGTGATGCGTATCGCGCCGCGCACCCTGCTATCTGGCACCGCCTATCGAGTCCATGCGAAAGACTCCCTGACGCGCTTTGAGGAGCTGCGCGAACTGAGCACGCTCGCCGGCGACAAGGCATCGTTGGCGATGGGCATGGCCGGGCAGGTGATGAACCACTTTATTCACGCCCGCATGCGGGAGGCGTCGGCGCTGGCATCCGAACTCATGGCCCTGGTCGAGGCGATCGCGGATCCGGACATGACAGTCGGGCTGTCGTACGTGGCGAAATTCATCAAGATGGAGACCGGCGAATACACCGACGTGCTGCGCTGGTCACAAACGGTGATCGAGCTGGCCGACGGCGACCCCACCAAAGGCAACTTCCTCATAGGGTCTCCGCTGGCGTTCGCCCACGCAACGCGCGCGGTTGCCCGAGGGGGCCTGGGCCACCCGCTGGCAGAGGTGCTGCCTGCCCTCCCCGTCGCCGCAGCCATGTCCCGTGCGACGGACCCGACGACCCATGCCATGGTGATCGCCTTCACCTACGGACTAGGGATAGCCATCAAGGTGCTGCTGGCCGACGACGCCGCGCTGGAGCTCATTGATGAGGCGCTGCAGATCGCCGAACGATCCGCTGATGATTTCGCGCTGGGCCACGCCCGATACGCGCTGGGCCTGGCGCTGATGCACCGCGACTCCCCAGCAGATCGTGAGCGCGGACTGACGGCACTCACACAACTTCGTGACATGTGCCTACACGAGCACTGGACCCTATCCGAGGTACCAGAGATCGAGGCTTTCATCGCCTGGGAGCAGGCCAGGCGTGGAGACCTCGACGGTGCCATCGCGGCGTTGCGGGCAGCCGTGGACGACCTGTTCAATGCGGGACAGTTCGCCTGGTCCATTCCTCCCACCGGCATGTTCGTGGAGACGCTGCTGTCCCGTGGCGGCGAGGCTGATCTGCAGGAAGCCCAAACCGCGATCGAGCGGTTGGCCGCCGCCCCGAACCACGACATGGTGGACCGCGAGATCTATCTGCTGCGGCTCCGCGCGCTGCTGGCCGGCGCCCGTGGCGACGAGGCCGCCCACCGCGACCTGCTCCAGCAACACCGGGCCATGGCCACAAAGTTTGGCCGGCTAGGGCATATGGCGATGTCCGATTCGTGGACCGTCCGCGCTGCGGCGGCAGGCGCAAGCCGACTATTATCTGCTTCGGCGAGAATGTCCCGAAACCCCGTGTGGAACAAGGCTATTCAATGGTCGACGACGCCGAGGCGGCGCAAGAAGTCGGGTCCGACATAGTTGGCCTGGAATCGCCCCGATAGCAGCCGTCGGATTCTGCCTCAGCCCCCGGTGCCCCTTACTTCTCCGCCATTTCCAAACTTCACGCGGTGCCGTTTGGCTGAATTGACGTGTGAGCATGATGTAACACGGGCGAAACCTGCCAGCGTCACGTTTCGAAACAACCACTGCGCAAGGTTCTGGTTCAGGCCACAGGCACATGTCTGACGGCCATTCATGGCCGACCGGAGGTGATAGTCGAGTGAGTTTCCCGATACTGGGCCAGCCCAATACCGGCGATACCGCCTGGATGCTGGCAAGTTCTGCGCTGGTGCTGTTGATGACCCCGGGACTGGCGTTCTTCTACGGCGGGATGGTCCGCGCCAGAAGCGTGCTCAACATGCTCATGATGAGCATCAGTGCGATGGGCGTGGTGACGGTGCTGTGGGTGCTCTACGGCTACTCGATGGCATTCGGCAACGACACAGACAGCGTCGTCGGTGACCCGACCGAATACTGGGGTCTGAAGGGTCTCATCGGTGGCAACTCGGTGGCCGCGGATCCCAGCAAGGGCGTTGCGGCGACTGATATCCCGCTGGCCGGTACATTGCCGGCCACCGTATTCGTGGCGTTCCAGCTGATGTTCGCGATCATCACGGTCGCGTTGATCTCGGGGGCGGTATCCGACCGGCTGAAGTTCAGCGCCTGGCTGGTGTTCGCCGGACTGTGGGCGACCATCGTCTACTTCCCGGTCGCGCACTGGGTCTTCGCGTTTGACGGGTTCGCGTCTGAGCACGGCGGCTGGATCGCCAACAAGCTGCATGCAATCGACTTCGCCGGCGGTACTGCGGTCCATATCAACTCCGGT
>NZ_JBAPPI010000384.1:0-1710 GCF_049280035.1 Mycobacterium sp.
ATCGTCGACTGCATCAGCGACGACGCCTCGGACAGATACGACGAGCCGACCGGGTTACCGGCCCGGTTATTCGTGCGCGCGATTTCGATCAGCCCGGTGTACACGGCCAATTCGGCGTTGATCCGCCCCAACCTCTGCACCTGCGCCTCGTCGGTCAACCCGCTCGACGCCCGGGTCACCGCGACTGCCGCGTCGGTGATCGCTTGCTCGTAGCGCTGCCGCACGGTACGCGGTTCAGCCTGAGCGATAAAGGCGGTCGCTGCCGCCGCATCGGCCACCGAGAGTGTGGTGTAAAGCCGTCCGGCCGCGAACGCCAGCGGTTCAGTGTGCTTCAACACGGTCGTCAGCACCTGTTGCCGCTGGTTGATTGTGGTCGAAGTGGCAAACGCGCTGAGCCCGCCGAGGATCGCCAGGATGAGACCGATGGCCAGGATGCGGCCCGGCGTCGTCGCGATGAACCACCAGCGCGGGTGGGCCGGTTCTGTCGGCGACCGCGCGCCCAGCGGCTCGGTCGACGGATGCGCCAACTCAACGGTCACGTCTGTTCCGACCTCATCTTTCAGGCGTACGTATCACGAACTCTATAAGCGAATTCTAAGAGCGTTTTCCCCAGATGCGGGGACCTGCGCCTGATTTGCCCGACTCGCCCCCTCGCCCAGCTGCGCTGGCCGCATCGTCGTCGGGCGAGGGCTGCTTATCCTGAACGCGTGCACGGTGACGGTGACGGATGGGTGGTGTCCGACTCCGGCATGCACTACTGGGGCCGGCACGGCGCGGCCGGTCTGCTGCTGAGAGCGCCCCGGCCCGACGGCACACCGGCGGTGTTGCTACAGCACCGGGCGCCGTGGAGTCACCAGGGCGGAACGTGGGGTCTGCCCGGCGGTGCCCGCGACAGCCACGAGACCGCCGAGCAGGCCGCCGTCCGGGAAGCGCATGAGGAGGCAGGCCTGCCCAGTGAGCAGCTTTCGGTGCGGGCGACGGTGATCACCGCTGAGGTTCTTGGGGCCAGTGGCCACTACTGGACTTACACCACCGTCGTCGCCGACGCCGGCGAGCTGCTGCATACCGTGCCCAACCGGGAAAGTGCCGAGTTGCGCTGGGTCAGCGAAGACGAGGTGGCACAGCTGCCGCTGCACCCCGGCTTCGCCGCCAGTTGGCAACGGCTGCGCACCGCACCGGCGATCGTGCCGCTGAGCGCAGGCGACGAGCGGCGGCGCCACCTGCCACGCACCCTCGAGATCGAGGCGGGCGTTTTCGTGTGGTGCACCGCGGGCAGACCCGATCACGCGGCGTCTGCGCTGAGTTCCAGGATCAGTTCGCTGCTGCAAGCGCCGAACTGAGCCGCTCGGCCGCGGCCCGCGGGTCTTCCGCGGCGGTGATCGCCCGGACCACCACGATGCGGCGGGCGCCGGCCTCCAACACACCTGGCAGCCGGCCGGCGTCGATACCGCCGATGGCGAACCACGGTTTGTCGGGCGCCAGGTCGGCGGCGACACGCACCAGCTGCAGGCCCGGCGCCGGGCGTCCGGGTTTGGTCGGCGTCGGCCAGCAAGGCCCAACGCAGAAGTAGTCAGGGAAATTGGGGCCGTCGCCGATCGCCGCGGACACCTGGTCGGGATCGTGCGCGGACCGCCCGATCAGCGTGTCCGGCGCGACGATGTCGCGCGCCACCGCCAGCGGCAGGTCGTCTTGGCCCAGGTGCAGCACGTC
>NZ_JBAPPI010000385.1:0-2142 GCF_049280035.1 Mycobacterium sp.
CGGGCTGACCTGCGGGCGGGCCGTGCGCGCGACGTGGCTGATGGTGGCCAAGGGGACCGGAACCACAGCGCGGTCGGTAGGCCGGGCCCGCGACATCGACCCAGGGCACCGCCGCGATGGGATCGCCCTTGCGCTGCTGGGACTTGCGGTCGTCGTCGCCGCCAGTTCCTGGTTCGACGCCGCCCGTCCAGTCGGCGCATGGGTCGACTCGGTGCTGCGGATGATCATCGGCTCGGCGGTCGTCGTGCTGCCGGTGGTCACCGCTGCGATAGCGGTGTTGTTGATGCGCACCGAGCCCAACCCGGAGGCGCGGCCGCGACTGGTTCTGGGCGCGACGATGGTGGCGCTGCCGGTGCTGGGCCTTTGGCATCTGTGGGCCGGCTCACCGGACAGTCCGGCCGGGCGCGCTAACGCGGCAGGATTCATCGGCTTCGCGATCGGGGGACCGCTCTCGGAGGGGTTGACCCCATGGATCTGCGCACCGCTGCTTTTCATCGGCGCGTTGTTCGGCGTGCTGCTGTTGACCGGCACCACGATCCGCGAGGTGCCCGACACACTGCGGTCCATGTTCGGCACCCGGATGTTCGACTACCGCGAGCCTGAGAGCGATGCGTACGACGATTCAGGCATGGAAAGTGATGTCGCCGAAGACTTTTCCGACGGTTACTACGACGATCCGTCGTCCTGTGGCGACGACGAAGCGCAGGCGTGGCCCTCGGGCAGCTCTGTCGTCGTCGCGGACGACAGCCCGACAGTGCCCGAGCCCGCCGTGTCGCGCAGCCGCCGTCGGGGCGGCAAATCCGGCGGCACGCAAGACACTTTGGCGCTCGACCGGGTTGTCGAGGGGCCCTACACGCTGCCGTCGCTGAGCCTGCTGGTGGCCGGTGATCCGCCCAAGAAACGCAGCGCCGCCAACGACCAAATGTCCGAAGCGATCACGTCGGTGCTACAGCAGTTCAAGGTCGACGCGGCGGTCACCGGCTGCACCCGCGGGCCGACGGTCACCCGCTACGAGGTGGAGCTGGGCCCGGGCGTGAAGGTGGAAAAGATCACCGCACTGCACCGCAATATCGCCTACGCGGTGGCCACCGAGAGCGTCCGGATGCTGGCTCCGATCCCGGGCAAGTCCGCCGTCGGCATCGAGGTGCCAAACACCGACCGCGAGATGGTGCGGCTGGCCGACGTGCTCACCGCGCCGACGACCCGACGCGACCACGATCCGCTCGTCATCGCATTAGGCAAAGACATTGAGGGCGAATACATTTCGTGGAATCTCGCCAAGATGCCGCATCTGCTGGTCGCCGGCTCGACCGGGTCCGGTAAGTCCAGCTTCATCAACTCGATGCTGGTGTCGCTGCTGGCGCGGGCCACCCCGGAAGAAGTCAGGATGATCCTGATCGACCCCAAGATGGTGGAATTGACGCCCTACGAAGGCATTCCGCATCTGATCACGCCGATCATCACCCAGCCGAAGAAGGCGGCCGCGGCGCTGGCCTGGCTGGTCGAGGAGATGGAACAGCGCTACCAGGACATGCAGGCGTGGCGGGTCCGTCACATCGACGACTTCAACGAGAAGGTGCGATCCGGCGCTATCACCGCACCACTGGGCAGCCAACGCGAATACCGGCCCTACCCCTACGTAGTCGCGATCGTCGACGAGCTGGCCGACCTGATGATGACCTCGCCCCGCGACGTCGAGGACGCCGTGGTGCGAATCACCCAGAAGGCCCGCGCGGCCGGCATCCACTTGGTGCTGGCCACCCAGCGGCCATCGGTCGACGTGGTAACCGGCCTGATCAAGACCAATGTGCCGTCCCGGCTGTCGTTCGCGACGTCGTCGCTCACCGACAGCCGGGTGATCCTGGACCAGGCCGGCGCCGAGAAGCTGATCGGCATGGGTGACGGCCTGTTCTTGCCGATGGGCGCGAGTAAACCGATTCGCCTCCAGGGCGCGTACATCACCGACGAGGAGATCCACGCCGTCGTCACCGCCTGCAAAGAACAGGCCGAACCGCAATACACCGACGGTGTCACCACCGCCAAGCCCACCGGGGAACGCACCGATGTCGACCCCGACATCGGCGACGACATGGACGTCTTCCTGCAAGCTGTCGAGCTGGTGGTGTCCAGCCAGTTCGGCTC
>NZ_JBAPPI010000386.1:0-1626 GCF_049280035.1 Mycobacterium sp.
CCTCACTAGGTCGCCGACCGTTCTGACACATAGTCGTAAATCATGCCATCAGGCAACCGCACAACCCTGAACAAAGCTGCGCGCCGTTCGATCAAGTACCCGAAACAATTCTTCGCACCTGGCGCTTCGAGCACGTCTCGAGTGATCGGCCCATACTGGAGGGGTGTCGGCGTTTCATCGGCTGTAAGCCGCCCGCAGTCGCCGAAAAGTACCGACAGGTCTTGCCGAGGCGGACGTGGAGGACATCATGATCATCTTGTACGCACTGGCCGCAGCGTTAGGCCTTGGTGCGCTCTGGCTGGGCACAAGCGTTCGGGTCGTCAAGCAATTCGAACGAGGCGTCGTCTTTCGTTTCGGACGTGTGCAAACCGGTATCCGTGGACCGGGGCTCACGCCGCTGATTCCGATCGCCGATCGCCTCGAGAAGGTGAATATGCAGATCATCACGATGCCGGTGCCCGCACAGGACGGCATCACCCGCGACAACGTGACCGTGCGGGTGGATGCGGTCATCTATTTCAGTGTCGCGGATCCAGTGCGCGTGGTTGTCGGCGTACAGGACTATGTGTCCGCTATTGGCCAGGTCGCGCAGACATCGCTGCGTTCGATCATCGGCAAAAGCGACCTGGACGACCTACTCTGCAACCGCGAGGGTCTCAATCAGGGCCTGGAGTTGATGATCGACAACCCCGCGCTGGGCTGGGGTGTTCATATCGACCGCGTGGAAATCAAGGATGTAGTACTTCCGGATTCGATGAAGCGGTCGATCGCGCGCCAAGCCGAGGCGGAGCGTGAGCGGCGGGCTCGGGTGATCACCGCAGACGGCGAACTGCAGGCGTCTGAAAAACTCGCCCAAGCGGCCGAGACGATGGCCGCGCACCCGGCTGCGCTTCAGTTGCGGCTCTTGGAAACCGTGGTCGAGGTCGCGGCGGAGAAGAACTCCACCCTGGTGCTTCCCTTCCCCGTCGAACTGCTGCGGTTCTTGGAACGAGCAACACCGGAAGCATCCGGGAGCCCTGACGACGAAGCCGCTACGCCCTCGACCTCGGCCGCGGTGTCGAAGAGCGAGATGCCGAAGCTGGACCCGCCACAGATCCCGGACGACGCCAGCGGTCTGGAAGTCGACACACGCACACGCTGACTCTCGTCGAATTACTCTCTGGCCCAACAAATCTCACGGAACCGCTGGGTGGCTATGTCGCGGCGTGGCCGGCCCGCGCAGCAGCGCGTCGTGAGGCTTCTGTGTGCTCGGCGGCGCTGACAACCACCGCGTCAGACCCGGGGTACACCGTCGCCTCGTGCCCGGTCATCTGCCAACGCACCACGTATGGCGGAGAGCCGTCTTGAGAGCGCACCTCGATGATCTCAGCATGCTGATCATGCCGTTCGGTGGTTGTGCCCTTGACCACGAGGTAGTCGCCGACCTTCGCCTTCATCGCGCGCTCCGTTCTCGTCCTGGTGGGACCCCGGCCCCTCCATCCTGCGCGCGTTCGTCACTTAACGGAAGCGCGATTAACTGCTGCAGCTTTCCGGCGTTGCAGACCGCCTAGAGCCTGCGAGTGACTTAAGGCTCAGCCGAGACGGTCGGGGTCGACCACTTTTAAGTCTGTTAGGCGTGGCCAAGCT